>JAJEDS010000082.1 GCA_022821365.1 Dehalococcoidia bacterium
GGCCATGGCCCTGCCCTGCCTTACCCAGGACGTGGACCCCGCGGGTGAGCAGTTCCAGATGGCGCTGGCAGGGGCGAAGATCGTGGGTCGTGGGACTCCTCACCTAAGGCTGGTGGACCCCAACCCATTAGACGGGACCTGGAACTCCCCTTCGGACATTCCCGAACAGGCACTCAACCTGGCAAGTCTGGCCCGGGAGGCGGCAAGGCAGGGAGTAATCCTGTCCCTCGAAAATTCTGGGCAGACCATCGGCAGCATGGCCATGCTGGTGGAGGAATGCCGTAAGCGCCTGTCGAAAGAGGAGGGCGGCTACCTGGGTCTGTGCCCCGATCCCACCAACCAGTTGCGGCGGTTCCCCGACAGTGACCCGTTGGGCGACCTCAACGCGCTGCCGCTGGATATGCTGAAGATTGTCCACTTCAAGCAGGCCAGGGGTGGCGACCCTCATCCGTCGGTGGACACGGGCGACCTGGACTGCGGTGAAATGCTGCGACTGCTGGAAGCCAAGGACTACCAGGGGCCGGCCATTATGGAGATACCACCGCACCCCGACGTATTCGATAACCTTTCGGCCAGTTATGATTTTCTCAGCGCCGCGTCAAGCAAGTAAGGGCCGCTGGGAATTTTCACCGTGCTATACTGGAGTCCGCCTTCGTGCGGGCTCCATTTCTTGATTTTCGCACAGCGTAAACAGGGCGCCCAGTGATTGACTACAGCGACTACACGGTCTCCATCCACTACGACCGCCGCCTTTATCGCCAGGATATTGCGGGTTCCATCGCCCACGCTCGGATGCTGGGCCGGCAGGGGATAATTCCTTCCGAAGATGCTGAAACCATAATCTCCGGCCTCAAATCGGTGGAACAGGAGATTGAGGCCGGCGAGTTTCCGTGGGACCCGTCGCTGGAAGACCTGCACATGAACATTGAGCGGCGGCTTACCGAGTTGGTGGGGCCGGTGGGAGGGCGGCTGCACACTGGCCGTTCCCGCAATGATCAGATTGCCCTGGATATGCGGCTCTACACCAGGGAGGTAATCAGGGAAACGACTGCGGGGCTTCGGGGAGTGCAGCGGGCATTGCTGGGCCTGGCCGAAAGTAACAGGGAAGCGCTGATGCCGGGTTACACCCACTTGCAGCGGGCCCAACCGGTGCTTTTCGCCCACCACATGTTGGCTTATTTCCAGATGTTCCAGAGGGACGCAGGGCGGTTCGCCGACTGCTACCGCCGAGCGGACGTGCTTCCCCTGGGCAGCGGGGCCCTGGCCGGCGTGCCCTACCCCACTGACCGTCACTACCTGGCCGAGGAACTGGGTTTCGGGTCGATTTCCACCAATAGCATGGACGCGGTTTCGGACCGGGACTTTCTGCTGGAATACCAGGCGGCGGCATCGGTCTGCATGATGCACCTGTCGCGGCTTTCGGAAGAGATCGTAATCTGGTCGAGCCGGGAGTTCGACTTCGTGCGACTATCCGATGAGTTCACCACGGGCAGCAGCATAATGCCGCAGAAGCGTAATCCCGACTTTGCGGAACTGGCCCGGGGCAAAACGGGCCGGATATATGGCCACCTGATGGCGTTGCTCACCCTGATGAAGGGACTTCCCTTGACCTATAACCGGGACCTCCAGGAGGACAAGGAAGGTTTTTTCGACACGGTGGATACCCTGCTGGCGACGCTGAGGGTTTTTCAGGGGATGCTGCCCCGCATGGAACTGAACGTACCTCAGGTCACTCGCCTGGCCGGCGAAAGCTATATGCTGGCTACAGACATGGCCGACTACCTGGTGGGCAAGGGCGTCCCTTTCCGAGAGGCCCACGGCATCATGCGCCGACTGTGCGCCCACTGTGAAGCCCAAGGCAGGGAACTGCAGGAACTGACGCTGGACGACTACCGGGGATTCTGCGACCGGTTCGACGAAGGTGTGTACCAAATCACCGCCCTGGCGTCGGTGGCCGCCCGGGATAACCCCGGCGGGACGGCCCCCAACCGGGTGGCAGAAGGACTGGAACAGGCAAGGCAATTGCTGGAGGAGGCGGCCAATGACTTCTGAACCCCGCATTCTCATCGCGCCGTCCATCCTGGCAGCCGATTTCGCCAACCTGGGCCGGCAGGTGGAGGAAGCAACCCAGGCGGGGGCCGACCTGATTCACGTGGACGTGATGGACGGCACGTTCGTCCCCAACATCTCTTTTGGCGAGGTCGTCATTGACGCCGTCCGCCGGCATACCGAACTGCCCCTGAACATTCACCTGATGGTGGAGGAGCCGGGCAAACTGATGCCGTCCTTCCAGAAGGCCACCACCGACCAGGTTATTGTCCACGCCGAAGCCTGCACCCACCTGCACCGCACCGTGTTCCAGGTCAAGGAAAAGGGAGCCGAAGTGGGTGTGGCCTTGAACCCAGGTACGCCGGTGTCCGCGGTCGAAGAAGTCCTGCCCTACCTGGACATGGTCCTGGTAATGACGGTAAACCCCGGCTTTGGGGGCCAGAGTTTCATACCGGAGACGGTATCCAAGATTCGGCGGCTACGGGAACTGATAGAGGAAAAGGGATACTCGGCGCAGGTCGAGGTGGATGGTGGAATCAAGGCCGACTACACTGCGGAAGAATCGGTTAAGGCAGGGGCCACCATCCTGGTGGCGGGTACGGCGATCTTTAATCGGGAAGAAACGGTTTGGGCGGCAACAGCCAAGTTGCGCGGTTGTGTTTGCGGGTTGCGGTATGTTCGTTGAAACCCCATCCGTCGGAGCGCACACTGTCGCAAACTGGTGAAGCCCAGATCACTCTGGGCTTCACTGGCGTCAGCCGGTTAGGTTACCAAATGGGTTCTAGCTTATTGCGCTTTTGCCCTTTACCCGCGGGGGCTTGTGCAGGGTGCGGAGGCAGCGGCTGCAAATCTTTACCCGCTGGACCTTTCCGTTCAAGGAGATGGTCTGCTTGTGGACGTTAGCCTTGAACCGCGTCTTGGTATGGCGGTTGGAGTGGCTCACGTTGTTGCCGGACATTCCGGCCTTCTTGCAAATCTGGCACTGCATGGTCGAATCATCATCCTTAAGAGTGCTTGTCAGGTTATCATATCCGGGCTTGGCAAACAAGGCGTAGATTAGCGGTCAGGGGCAGACCTGTGTGTCTGCCCTCAACTGTCGGGGTCTCATTTCCCGACGCGGAACACCGTCTTGCGGTTGTTGCCTGCCCCTGATCGTTGGGGCATAATGCCCAGCAACTTACTGGAGCAGCCTACCAAGTCTCATCGGAGGAAGCAGATTATGCCGGGACAGATACCCACCGAAGAAGAGGTACTTAGCTATTTTCAGAAGTTCTCCAACTGGGGACGCTGGGGCGAAGACGACGAACTGGGCACGCCCAACCTGATAACCCCGGAGAAGACGAAACGCGCCCTGGCCACGGTTCAGGAAGGGACCACGGTCTCGCTGGCCCGCACCGTGATGTTTGAACCCAGCCTGGACGCGCCGGCGCCCCCCGTCCACTTCATGGTGGAAAGTGGCGAGGGCTGGGCCAGCGGCGACAAGGTCAGCAACCGCCCCAACGCCGCGGCCATCGACTATTTCGGGATGATTTTCCACGGCTACACCGTTACCCACGTGGACAGCCTGGCCCACTTCTTCTGGGAAGGCAAGACCTACAACGGCAAACCGGCCCACATGGTATCCACCAGCATGGGCGCCACCGTCTGCTCGGTCGAGGCGGCCAAGAACGGCTTCATTACCCGCGGAGTGCTGGTGGACGTGCCCCTGATTCGGGGCGTTGACTGGCTGGAGCGGGGCGAGGGCGTGATGCCCGAGGACATCTTGGCGGCAGAGGAGCGATGCGGTTTCAAGGTGGAAGAGGGCGATATTCTCCTGGTCCGCACCGGCCAACTTCACCGCCGCAGCGTGGAGGGACCGGTGGAGCGGTCGGCAGGGTCCACTGCCTGTCAGGCCGCCTGCCTGCCCCTGTTCCACGAGCGGGGGATTGCCGTGCTCGGCTCCGACACGGGCAACGACGTCAGTCCGGCCCAGTATTCCCGGGTGCTCCAACCCATCCACCAGGTCGGCATTACCGCCATGGGCTTGTGGATTCTGGACAACGCCAACCTGGACGACGTGGCCGAGGCCTGCAAGGAACGCGACCGCTGGGAGTTTATGGTGTCCATCGGCCCACTGAGGCTGCACAACACGACGGGGTCGCCGGTGAACCCCATCGCCGTGTTCTAGCAGAGTTCCACCGGCAGCCCCGGGCTACCTGTTGAACCGCCACAGCGCCCGGATCACTTTGCCGGAATGCCCCGACAGGAGCCGGGAGAGGCTGTCTTCAGCCGCCATCTGCATCGCGCTCATGGAGTAGGTAGGGTAGATGTGGATGGCGGAGGCCAGATTGCCCAGCTTCATCCGCCGTTCGATAGCCACCACCCATTCGTGAATCATCTCGCCGGCCCTGGGGGCGACTATAGAAACCCCCAGCAGCCGGCCTCTGGCGAGGGTTATGGCCTTGATGAACCCCTCGTCCGATCCGTCAATGACGGCCCGGTCAGTTTTCTCCAGTGGCCATTTGATGGACTGCACCTTGTCTCCGTACCTGAGCCTGGCCTCCGCTTCGGTGAGGCCGGCGTGGGCCACTTCAGGATCGGTGAAGACTCCCCAGGGGATACCTTCCCTGACCCCCGGGGACCTTCCGGGCAGCAGGGCGTTGCGTGCGGCCATAAAGCCCTGCCAGCCAGCATAGTGGGTGTACTGGGGGCCGCCGGTACAGTCCCCGGCCCCGTAGATATGCCGCTGGCTGGTGCGGAGGAACCGGTCAACGGAGAGCCCCAGGCGGGAATAAGCAACCCCCGCGTTCTCCAGGCCGATCCCGTCAACGTTTGGGGTTCGTCCAGTCGCTACCAACAGGCAATCTCCCGCCCACTCCTGCATTCCTGAAGTGATAACTACTTCGCCTTCAATCTCTCTCACCAACTCTACGGGATGGCGCAGAACGACCTCCACACCCTCTGAATCCAGCGTTCTGATTATCTGGTTGGAAACCTCCGGTTCAACTTGTCCCAGGATTCGATTCGTAGCCTCGAACAGGACTACCTGGGCGCCCAGCCTCGAGAACGCCTGGGCCAGTTCGCAGCCGACGGGGCCGCCGCCAATGATAAGCAGACGCTGGGGAAGGTCGTCCATATCCCAGACCGTTTCATAAGTCTGGTAACTGACCTGTTGCAACCCGGGAATGGCGGGGATGGCAGAACGCGCCCCGGTGCAAATGAGGAACCGGTTGCCGAAGAGGGTAGACTCTCCGACTTGCAGGGTATGGGCGTCAAGAAAGCGGGCGGGGGCGAGAAACGTATCTATGCCATCTAACCGGAGGAGTTCCTCGGTTTCCGTAGTATAGATATCCCGGATTACGGTACTGATGCGGGCCTTGATTGCCGGCCAGCTAACGCTTGGCTGGCCGGAGTCTATTCCGAAATATCGGGCGAATCGCACTTCCTGGGCAACGTTGGCGGCCCGGATCAGGGCCTTGCTGGGAACGCAGCCCGTCCAGGTGCAGTCGCCGCCCAGCCTGCTGGCTTCGACAATAGCGACGCGTCGTCCCAGGCGGGCGGCGAACCGTGCCGCCGTGAGGCCGGCTGAACCGCCTCCGATAACAACCAGGTCGTATGAGAGGGGCGCGATGGCCGGACGAGTCATTGGCGCCTTCTAACTGTACGACGGCGGCCTCATGTCCAGACCGAGGGCCTGTTCGCACCAGCGGGCGGCGCCCAGCAGGCGACCCTCCGCAAAGGGTGAAGCAGCGAACTGGATGCCCAGGGGAAGCCCGGACTCAGACAGGCCGGACGGAATGACAATGGTGGGCAACCCGGCGGAAGTCCATGGAGCCTGAAAGGCAGCGTCGCCGGTGGTGTTCAGGTCCCTGGGCGCGGGCGCCGGCGTGGCCGGCATAACCAAAGCGTCCACCCTTTCGGCCAGGGCGGTCAGGTCGCGGCGGAACTCGCGGCGAAGACGCTGGGCCTGGAGGTAGGTAACGCCGGGGATAAGCAGGCCCATTTCGATGCTGGCCCGCAACCTGGGGCCATACTCGTCGGCCCGGTGTCTGAAGAACTTCTCGTGAAAGGCGGCGCACTCCACGTTCATTATGATGCGCTGTACATCGGGGGCGATGGCGAAACTGTCCGGAAGGTCCAACTCTTCAACGACGGCGCCGGTCTGGGCCAGTTGATCGGCGGCGACCTCGGTGTGCTGCCGCACCTCCGGCGTGGAGCGGTCGAAGAAATACCCGGTCTTCAATAGACCCAACCTGGGCGGGCCGCCGTTCCGTCCCATCTCGTCAAGAAAGTTTGGCACCGGTTCCTCGGCCGAACCGGGGTCGTTGGCATCGTATCCGGCCATGGCCTGGAGCAGAATGGCGGCGTCGGTAACCGTGCGGACCAGGATTCCCACGGTGTCGAGGGACCAGCTAACGGGTACCACGCCGTACCTGCTGATGCGGCCGTAGGTGGGTTTCAGGCCCACGATTCCGTTGTAGGCGGCGGGCCGACAAGTGGAGCCACCGGTCTGGGAGCCGAGCGCCGCCGGGCACATCCCGGAAGCCACAGCCACGGAAGAGCCGCTGCTGGACCCGCCCGGAGTATGCTCGCGGTTCCAGGGATTGCGGGAAGGTGAAGGGTCAGAAGTGGCGAACTCGGTGGTAACCGCTTTGCCCAGTATTATGGCCCCCGCTTCCTTCAGCCTGGTAACGCAGGTGGCGTCGTACTCGGGAACGAAGTCGGCGTAGATACGGGAACAGGCGGTGGTCTTCATGCCCGCCGTGTAGAAAATATCCTTCAGGCCGACAGGTACGCCGGCCATTACGCCCTGGGACGATTCCTGTTCCCTCTGGCGTGCGTCGCTGATCACGGCCTCACGGTCGATGGTAACCCAGGCCTGGAGGTCAGCTTCGTGGGCGTCTATCCGGTCCAGCAGGGCATTAGCGTAGTCGGTAGGGGCAAGCTGCCCGCTGCGCACCAGTTCCGCCGCATTGCTGACGCTTAGGGTATAGGCTTCGGGCATGATGTCCTCCGCATATTGGAATGTAATCAGTAATTCCGTAACGGAATGGAAGATGGGTTACTGATAGAATCCGGGTTCCGTCTCGGTTTCCGGCAGGCTGTTGGCAACGTTCACAATGTAAATGGCCGCCTGTTCCAGCAGGTCCCGATGCGTGTAAGCGTAGCCTTCTCCAAAGCGTGCCTCAGCTTGCCGGGTCAAGGAATCCAGGGCCTCGTCGAAGGAGAAATCGGGAGTCCGGTCAGTCATGACTTTCCCACCTTCTTTCTTGATTTGATTGTCCGATTAGTTCCACTGTACCGTAAAGGCGGCGAGGCCGATACCGGTATTTCGGCGAAACGCGGGATTTCAGGGATAGGGATCTTAAGGTCGCTAAAGGCCATCGCCAGCCAACGTGCGAGGGTGCGACTCTACAGGACGGGCCAATTTGACCTGTCCCGGTAACCTTGTCATAATCAGCCCATTCTGGATACAAAGCACACTTGCAGCAAAGATCGAAGGAGGGAAGCCGTGACTACCAGAGAAGTTGTGGGCAGCGGCAAATATACCTACGAAATGCACACCGACTGGGCCAAGGTCCCGGAAGGCTGGTCAATGCCTGCCGCCGCCGTCTACGGTGATTCGCAGGACAGGGTTTACTGTTTCAACCGCGACCCCGATCATCCGGTGATGATATTCGACCGGGAAGGCAATTACCTCAATTCCTGGGGCGCGGGTCTGTTCCTGTTTCCTCACGCAATAATCATCGACCCCCAGGACAATGTCTGGCTGGTGGAGCGTAACGACGGACAGATCATGAAGTTCACCAGCGACGGCGAGTTGCTGATGACCATAGGAACCAAGGGCTACCGGTCGGACACCGGAGTTGACAATTCGGTGTTCAGCTCCAACGCCTGGCCGGACGTGGTGCGCGGTGCCGAGCCCTTCAACCTGCCGGCGGGAATCGCGGTAAACGATGCCGGCGAAGTTTTTATCGCGGATGGGTATGCCAACGCACGGGTGCACAAATTCACGTCGGAAGGCGAGCTGATCAAGTCCTGGGGCGGCCCGGGCTCGGAACCCGGCCAGTTCAACTTGCCCCACGGGGCGTGGATTGACCGCCGGGGGCGCCTGCTAATCGCCGACCGGGAGAATGACCGCATACAGGTGTTTGACCAGGAAGGGGCGCACCTGACCGACTTTCCCGTGAAACTGATCGGCCCGGCCGTGATGTACGTTGACGACGAGGATACGGTCTACGTTGCCGAGCATAACGGTGGGCTGGTGAGCATTCTTAATCTGGATGGGGAAATGATCACCCAGTGGGGATCCCTGACCCACCGTTCCTGCCACGGAATATGGGTGGACTCCCACAAGGACCTTTACGTAGTTGAGCCGTACGAAGGCAGCACCGGCCGGACCGTGGTGAAGTTTGTTCGCCAGGGTTAAACCAGGGTGACCTGGATTTCTCCGGAAACCGACGAAACCCGGTTGCAGCAGCAGCCGGGTTTTGTTATCCTTTTTGAACGTCTTCGGACGTCCTCTTTTTCGTGGGGCTGTAGCTCATCAGGGAGAGCGCTTCAATGGCATTGAAGAGGTAGCGGGTTCGAGTCCCGCCAGCTCCACTTTTTTCCATTCAAGACTTGACCAGTATCGAACTCTGCGGCGGTCATCTTGCCCGCCGCGACACGCTCCCGCCTCCATCCTCCGATCTGGCTGATAGAAGGGTTCCCCGCATTGCATCTTGGTAACAAATACGTTACCATATAGTGAATGCCCAAAATCAGAGAATACGTTGACCATCGTGGTCGAAGCCCCTTCGGTCGCTGGTTCGACGCCCTCGAGGCCGGGGCGGCGACCAGGGTCAGGACCGCCCTGGCCCGCATGGAGGTTGGCAATCTGTCAAATGTGAGAGGTGTCG
>JAJEDS010000021.1 GCA_022821365.1 Dehalococcoidia bacterium
TGGGGCTGGGCCCCTGCGCTTCCGCCGCTGTCAACCCGTGCTGCCCCATTGCCGGCCCCTTATTGGCTGTGTCCGCCGCCGCGGGCCGGCATTCTTGCTGCCCACGGCTTTTGCTCCCTTTATTCCATTCCGGCTACCTGGGATATGTTATCCGAGCTATGTATGGGTTAGAATAGAAGTCTGTTGCTTCGATATGGGACCAAATTCTCCAGGGAAAAGCTTGAATTAGAAGGTCGGCAAAATGACAACGGCGTTGGTTCGGGACAGAATTCAGGAAATGGTAGCGGAGGCCATTGGTCGCGCCCGCCAGGAAGGCGCTGTCAGGCTGGAAACAATGCCCGAAATTCTGGTCGAACGTCCAGGCAACCCCGACCACGGCGACTTTGCTACGAGCCTCCCCCTCCGCCTGGCCCGGGCCACCCGTATCAATCCGCTGCAGCTTGCCCAGACCCTGGTGGAGTTCATTCCCCGGTCTGTGGAAGTCAAGACTGTTGAAGCGGCCCACCCTGGTTTCATTAACTTTTACCTGGACGACGCCTGGGTCCAGGCCCAAGTGGAAGAGGTTCGCCGGTCAGGCAGCATTTACGGCAACATTCCCGCTGGCGACGGGCGTCCGGTTATGGTGGAGTTCGTCAGCGTCAACCCCACCGGGCCTGTGCACGTCGGCCACACTCGAGGCGCGGTGCTGGGCAGCGCCCTGGCTAACACCCTTGACGCCGCAGGATACAACGTAACCAGAGAATACTACGTCAATGACGCCGGAACACAGATGGAAGCCTTCTATCGTTCCGTATACGCCCGCTATCGCGAGGCGCTGGGCGTGGACTTTGATTTTCCGCCGAACGGCTACGCCGGCGAATATATCCACGATATTGGAAAGGCAATCGCCGATTCCGAGGGCCAACGGTTTATTGACATGGACGAAGCCCAGGCCATTCGGGAGATTGGCGACATCGCCCGCGAAGAGATGGTCTCCCTGATTCGGGAGGACCTGGGGGAGATAGGTGTAACCTTCGATAACTGGTTCAGCGAACGCTCCCTGTATGGCAACCACGAATATGAGGAAGCCATGGAGTCCCTGCGGGAGAAGGACTACCTGTCCGAACGGGAGAACGCACTCTGGTTCAATTCCACCATGCTGGGGGACGACAAGGACAACGTGGTGGTTCGCTCGTCTGGCGAACCCACCTACTTCGCTTCCGATATTGCCTATCACTACAACAAATTCGTAAAGCGGCAATTTGATCACGTCATCAACATCTGGGGCGCAGACCACCAGGGGCACGTCCCCCGCATGAAAGCCGCCGTAGAGGCTCTGGGCGTTAATCCCGACGCTTTGACTATCCTTATTTCCCAGATGGTAACGCTGAAACGGGGTACGGAGGTCGTGCGCGCCTCCAAGCGCACCGGAGACTTCATAACTCTGCGGGAACTGGCCGACGAGGTGGGTTCCGACGCCTGCCGCTATTTTTTCCTTGCCCGTTCGCCTTCGACCCAGATGGAGTTCGACCTGGAGCTTGCCAAGAAGGAGTCTTCGGAGAACCCCGTCTATTACATTCAATACGCCCACGCCCGAAACTACAGCATCCTCAACCTGGCCCGCAGCCGCAACATCGACTGGAGCGCGGGCGATGTATCCCTGCTATCCGACCCCAATGAACTGAATTTGATCCGAACCATGATCCGCCTGCCCGAACTGGTGGACCAGATGGCCCGCTCTCTGGAACCCCACCACCTGCCCCACTACGCCATGGAACTGGCCACGGCCTTCCACTGGTTTTACGAGAACTGCCGGGTCATTTCCGCCAACGCCGAAGACAACGACATCACGCTGGCCCGCCTTAAGCTGGTGGAATCGGCCCAGATTGTCTTCCGCCGCGCCCTGGAGTTGATGGGCATGAACGCCCCCGAGCGGATGTGATTCTTGCCTCTTTTTCCGCTGCGCCGGGCGCAATGACCGGCATTCCGGCTCCAACCAAGCGGGCTCCTCACCACAGGGGAGCCCGCGGCTCATTTCCGGCATAGACCGGCGTAGCACACAACTTGTCATATATCTAATTATCGTTAATTCCGATTAAAAGTTGCTTGAATTATCAGCCTATAAGGTATATTATGTCGACGGCAAAAACCAATCAATCAAGAAATCTTCAACAGAATCCTGCAATGCTTCCTTTGCCGGTAAGACCTTTCGACGGTTAACCGGCCCTACCCCGGCCCTATACTGAAACGGTGCAGACCCCGGACCCGGCTATTTTTACTCTTTCATCGGTTTGCACCTTGTAAGGACGGTATTATGAGCATTCTCCTTAGAATCACCCGCATGGCCTATCTTTACCGTACGCGGCTGATTCTGGCTTATCTTTCCTTCTTCATTGCCATCGGTTTCTCACTACTGATACCTTGGCTTTTTGGAAAATCCATTGACACCCTGCTCATCATCGACAAAACAGAAATAATTCCCCTGAACCCTGGCAATGGTGAACTACTGTTGCTGGCGAGCCTGTTGCTGGCAGCCAGCATCATGCGAGGCTTTTTCGACTTTGCCCGCACCTATACTACAGATTCCCTCTCCCAATTGGTTACCTACGACTTTCGCAACCAGATTTACGACAAGCTGCAGCATGTCAGCTTCGCCTATCACGACAAGGAACACACCGGGAACCTGATGTCCAAGGCCACCGCCGACGTGGAGGCCATCCGCCGCTTCGTCAATATGGGCCTGATCCGCTCCCTGGAAGTGGTGGTCCGGACCGTCGCCGTAACCAGCATGATGATCTGGATCAACTGGGAACTGGCCCTGATCAGCCTGATTTTCGTGCCCTTCCTGGTAATCCGTTCAACCCTGGTTATGAGCCGGTTGCGCCGCATGTGGCTCCACGTGCAGGAAGTCAATGGCGAACTGGTTACGGTGCTCCAGGAAAATCTGGTGGGCATCCACGTGGTCAAGGCTTTCGGTTCGGAGAATTTCGAAAGGCGGAAATACGACAAGAAGGCCCAGGAACTGCGGGGCGAATACTATGAGTCCGAGCGCCTCCAGGGAACCAACAGCGCCTGGATGAGCCTTTACTTCACCTTTGCGCTGGGCATCATTGTCTGGTTCGGCGGCTGGGAGATTATCCGGGGCGACCTCACCGCCGGCGAAATGGGCAGCTTCCTGCTCTTCCTGAATCAGCTGACCTTCCCCATCCGTTCGGCAGCCCAGATTATCAACAGCTTTTCCAGGGCCATTTCTTCGGGGCAACGCATTTTCGAAGTCCTGGACAGCAGTTCTCCCGTTGAGGAAAAGCCCAATGCCAGGGAAATGGGAAGGGCCAGTGGGCACGTCAGATTCGAGGATGCTTCCTTCTCTTACGAGGCTCGCTCCGCCACCCTGAAGGGTGTGGAAATAGACGCTCCTCCCGGTCAGGTAACCGCCATCCTGGGCGCCCCGGGCAGCGGCAAAAGCACTATAGTCAATCTCATCCCCCGCTTCTACGACGTAACCGGAGGACGGGTAACCATTGACGGGGAGGACATTCGGGACTTTACCTTGGAGTCATTGCGGCGCAACGTGGGCATGGTCCAGCAGGACATCTTCCTGTTCGACGCAACAATCAGAGACAACATCGCCTACGGTGTCTCCAACGCTACCGAAGAAGACATCATCAACGCGGCCAAAATTGCCCAGCTTCACGACCAGATAATGTCCTTCGCCAACGGTTACGACACCTGGGTTGGCGAGCGGGGCAGCACCCTTTCCGGTGGTCAGAGGCAGCGGTTGTCTATTGCCCGCACCGTGCTGGTCAACCCGCCCATCCTGATTCTCGACGACTCCACATCCAGCGTGGACGTGGAGACGGAACGACAGATTCACCAGGCCATGGTCAACGTGATGAAGGGACGGACCACCTTCGTAATCGCCCATCGCCTCAGCACCGTAAGGGAAGCCGACCAGATCTTGGTGCTCAGGGACGGCAGTATCGTCGAAAAGGGCAACCACATCGAGTTGATGGCCAAACGAGGCATCTACCGGGACATTTATGAACTGCAATTGCGGCCCCAGGAAGAGGTTCTTCTGGACGCTTCCCTAGCCGGCGGCGACGGAGGTGACAACTAATGCGCGGAGTTGGAGGCGGCTTCGGCGGCATGATGGGAGGCATGCGGGGACTACACGCAGGCGGCATGAACTCCCCAACAATGGACAATCTCAGCGATGACAACGCCCTAGGCGCGGTCTACAACAACAAGGTGGTTCTGCGCCTGATATCCTACATGGGGCCCTTCAAGTCGGATGTTATCAAGAGCCTCATATCGGTACTCATCTACACGATCGCCAACGCCAGCATTCCGGGCTTGATAATGCTGGCCATCCAGCAGGGTATCACTGGCCAGCCCTGGGACCTGTCCATATTCGGCTGGACTCTCCTGACCATACCGGCCAACGCCGGGGATTTCTGGAGTTGGCACCCGCTCCACTTCTTCGGCCTCGGCTTCCTGGCGCTCACCCTGGTCCACTTTGCTTCCAACTATTTGCAGTTCGTGTTTATGGCCCGGGTGGGTCAAAGCATTCTTTATGCCCTGCGCATGCAGATGTTCAGCCACCTGCAGGATATGTCCCCATCCTTCTTCCACCGGACTGCGGTGGGGCGGATTATGTCCCGCAGCCAGAGCGACGTGCTCCAGTTGCAGGAAACCTTCGAGATGCTGGTGCTGGCCCTGGCCGACGTGCTAACCCTGGCTTTCATCGTCTTGTTCATGCTGATGGTGGACTGGCAGTTGGCCCTGGTCTGCTTGAGCATTGTGCCGGTACTGTTCTTCATCCTGGGTTACTGGCAGCGATTTGCCCGCCGCTCCTTCATGCGGATTCGACGGGCCATAGCCATGGTCAACGGCGAGTACAACCAGAACATTACGGGTGTCCGGGTGGTGCAGAGCCTCAACCGCCAGGAAGAGAACCTGGAACATTTCAAGGAACTGAACCAGGAACACCTGGATGCCAACTTGCAGGCCAGCCGATTCTCCGGCGGCCTGCAGCCCATGGTGGAGTTTCTGATCGGTGTCGGCATGGGGTTTGGCATCGTCCTGGTGGGCGGCATCATGGCCAAGGGAGGCTCTCTGGAGTGGCCCGTGCTGGTCGCCTTCGCCCTGTGGATTCAGCGCTTCTTCGAACCTGTCCGCCACCTGACCATGCAGTACGGCGTCTTCCAGCGCTCCATGGCCGCCGGTGTCCGCATCTTCGAGCTGATGGACTTGCAGCCAGAGGTTAAGGACAAGCCCGACGCCGTCGAAATGCCTCCCATCCGGGGCGAGATCCGATTCGAGGACGTGAATTTCCACTACGTTGAAGGCGTAGAAGTGCTGCAGGGCATCGACCTGCACATTCGCCCGGGAGAGAACGTGGCCCTGGTGGGTTCCACCGGCGCGGGCAAGAGCACCCTGGTTACTTTGATTCACCGTTTTGCGGACGTAACCAAGGGAAAGATTACAATTGACGGTTATGACCTGCGCGACGTCAGGCGCGAGTCCCTGGTGGGCCAGATGAGCATGGTGCTCCAGGAGCCATACCTGTTCTCGGGCAACGTAAAGGATAATATCCGCTACTGCTACGACGACGCCACTGACGACGACGTAATTAACGCTGCCAAGGCAGTTGGTGCTCACGACTTCATCATGGCCCTGGAGAACGGCTACGATACGATCCTGGCAGAACGGGGCGTCAATCTGAGCGTCGGGCAGCGGCAGCTGATCAGCTTCGCCCGGGCCATCGTTGGCGACCCGCGGATCATAGTGCTGGACGAGGCCACGGCCAACATCGACACCCACACGGAGATCCTGATCCAGGAAGCCTTGAGCCATGTACTGGACGGCCGTACTTCCATAGTGATAGCGCACCGCCTGTCCACCATTCGCAGCGCCGACAAGATAGTGGTGTTGGACAAGGGCCAAATCGTCGAGGTAGGCCGCCACGAAGACCTGCTGCGCCAGGGTGGTGTCTATGCTCGTTTGTACGCCATTAACTACGGCCTGTCCCACGGAAACGGCGCTGAGCCGGAAGGTGGCTCTCTGATACCGGCGCCCGCGGACAACGATTAGGAATCTCAGTTCGACCTCGAACCTCACCCGAAGGAACAGCAGGGGCGGGTTAGAAACCCGCCCCTGCCCTTGTCAAAGCTCATCTCCCAAACACCGGCCTACCCTTCCTACAGAAACTCCTCAATCACCGCCGCCAGTTCGTCAGGTTTGTGGTAACCAATGTCGTGGATGGTTTCAGGTATCCAGCGTACCCGGTTATCGGGAACGGCCTTGGCCGCAGCATCCACCATCACCGTCTTGGTCAAATTAAAGCTGCTGCCGGCCCGGTCGGGTCGAGGCCCGGCCGGGACTATCAGTGTGGGACACTGGATGTTTGGCAACGTAACCGACGGCGGTTCTCCCCACATGGCTTCCAGCACCTGCGCATGATTTGGCGGTCGCAATATGTCCTGAATCTGCCCCTCTCCATCCTCGTACACCATGGTCAATACAATGCGCTCCAGGTCATCGTCCCAGCAATCACCTAATTGCTGGCTGATACGGTCCAGGAACTCCCTCCGGGTGCCCGACACGTTGCGGGGCGCATAGCGGCTCTGGAACACCTCCCATGAAGCGTCCGGCAGCAGATGTCCGTCCAGAAACCCGCCGTCAATCATCACCAGCTTGCTGATCCTTTCCGGAAACCTGGCTGCAACGTTGATGGCCACGTTCCCGCCCCAGGAGTGTCCCAGCACTGCAACCTGCTCCAGCCCCAAGTGGTCCAGAACACGGATGGCGTCCGCTGACAGGGTTTGCCAGTCGTAGCCGCTAGCAGCCTGGGTAGTCTGACCATGTCCCCGCTGGTCCGGGGCTACAATGCTGTGATTCCGGCACAAACGGGCGGCCAGCCTTTCGTACCAGTTGGCCGACGACGCAAGGCCGTGCAATGCCAGGATGGGAGTGGTCTGCCCGTCGACTTCCGCTTGCCACTCAAGATAACGTACTTGCAGCTCCCCAATGGCCGCGAAATGCTCGGTGGGTAAGTTGGAATGCTGACCGGGAGTTGTCACGTGAGGCCTCCTGGAATATGCAATAGGAAAGTAGCTGGGCACGGGAAAATTTGAAGGATTATAGCACGGAGAGATTGGGTCAAAGCCCGCAACGTCTGTGTATTGTCTTGGCCTCGTCCGAATCGGTATGCTATCTTGTGTTTGCCCCTCAAGACGCGGGAGCTATTTCGTTCAATTTCCGATAACTGGGAGGGTACCTTGGCTGAAGTCACCCGTGCGGTTGAGACCCTGGGAGACTACCATTCCCTGGTTAAGTCCGCCCTCGATGAACTGGACTCGGCTCACGTCGTTTCCCGCATTTGGGAAGGCGACCACCGGGTTTGGAGCGAAGACCCCAGGGAGATAGGAGACCGCCTGGGCTGGCTGACCCTCCCGCGGGACATGGGCAAGCAGATTGACCTGCTGTCTAATTTCGCTTCTGAAGTAAGGGAAGCAGGATTCACCAATGTTGTTTTGCTGGGAATGGGCGGCAGTAGTCTGGGACCGGAGGTGCTGCGCCGCACGCTTGGCAGCGCTCCCGGTTTTCCCCAGTTGCGAGTCCTTGATTCAACCCTTCCGGCCTGGATCGACGCCGTCAACCAGGCCATAGATCTTTCCAGGACTCTCTTCCTTGTATCCTCCAAGTCCGGTACCACCATCGAATCCAACACCCTTAGCTCGTACTTCATGCGGCGCGTGGCCGATGCCGTTGGCGAAAAAGCCGCCGGCCAGAGTTTCGTCGCGGTTACAGATCCGGGGACGCCACTCCAGGCCCTGGGAGCCGACGAGGGGTTCAGGAGGGTCTTCGCCAACTCTCCGGAAATTGGAGGCCGCTATTCTGTGCTTTCCTATTTTGGCATGGTGCCGGCCGCCCTTCTGGGACTGGACCTGCAGGACTTTCTCCGACGCGCAGTATTGATGGAGCAAGACTGCAAGGTGACCAGCGCAGGCGCAAATCCCGGCGCCAGGCTTGGGGCCATAATGGGATCCCTGGCCCACCACGGACGGGACAAGCTGACCCTGATCACTTCCCCAGCCCTTGACGGTTTCGGGCTGTGGGTCGAGCAATTGCTCGCGGAGAGCCTGGGCAAGTCCGGTCGCGGCATCATTCCTGTGGCCGGGGAGCCTCCTCTGCCGTTGGAGAGGTACAGTTCAGACCGCCTCATAGTTTACTTGCGGCTGCAAGGGGACGATAACACGATCTCCGACTCAGTGGTCAGGAATCTTTCTGCATCCCATCCCTCAGTGCAGCTTGAACTCACTGACCGGGCCGACCTGGGCGCCGAGTTCTACCGCTGGGAATTCGCCACAGCCGTAGCGGGCAGCATTCTGGGAGTCCATCCCTTCGACCAGCCAAACGTTCAGGGCGCCAAGGACAAAACTGACCTTGTTCTGCAGCATCTTGCAGACACTGGAGAACTCCCTCGCGTCGATGCAGTGGATTCTGTGGAAAGCCTGATGTCCAGGGCACTGCCTGGCGATTACCTGGCAATATTGGCCTATCTTCCAGACAATCCGGAGGTTTGCCAGGCTATGACGCAATTCCGAAAGCGACTTACGGAGAGGTACGGAATCCCCACTACCGCCGGTTTCGGCCCTCGCTACCTGCATTCAACAGGCCAGTTGCATAAGGGCGGTCCCAACTCGGGTATTTTCCTTCAGTTTACGGTCGATCATACAGCGGATGTACCAGCTCCGGCCCGCCCATACTCCTTTGGTTCCCTGGCAGACGCCCAGTCAACCGGGGACTTGCAGGCCCTGCTTGAGCTTGGGCGCCGCGCCGGAAGGATACACCTCGGGTCGGACCCCGCATCCTGCATTATGGAATTGGCCGCCCAAATCTAGTTTCCTAAACTGCTTCGGAGGACTGCTCTTGGAACTGGGAATGATCGGCTTGGGCCGCATGGGCGGCAACATGGTCCAACGCCTGCTGGTCGCTGGCCATCGGGTCGTGGCTTACGACACCAGCTCCTTTGCGGTATCCGCCAGTGAATCCCAGGGCGCCCACGGTTCCAACTCCCTCGAGGACATGGTTTACCACCTGGAACCTCCCAGGGCGGTCTGGCTTATGCTGCCGCAGGGCCAGCCCACCCAGGACACCCTAGACCGCCTGTTGCCTATCCTCTCGGCCGGAGATGTAATTCTCGACGGCGGCAATGCCAATTACAAGGACACTCTCTCCCGTGCCGATGCCCTGGCTGAAAGCGGCATTGTGTTCATGGACGTGGGAATCAGCGGCGGTATCTGGGGTTTGTCCGAAGGTTACACGCTCATGGTTGGCGGCCCCACGGAGGTTTACCGGCGGCTGGAGCCCATTTTCCAGTCCCTGGCCCCGGGATCCGATCGCGGTTACAGCCACGTCGGGCCGGTGGGCGCCGGCCACTTCGTGAAAATGGTGCACAACGGCGTGGAATATGCCCTCATGGAAGCCTACGCTGAGGGCTTCGAACTCATGGCAGCAAAGGAAGAGTTTGACCTGGACTTGACCCAGATCGCCAACACCTGGCGGCACGGAAGTGTTGTGCGCTCCTGGTTGCTGGACCTGGTGGTTTCGGCCCTGGAAGAAGACCCCAGCCTTTCCGACTTGCAGGCATACGTGGAGGACTCGGGAGAGGGCCGCT
>JAJEDS010000367.1 GCA_022821365.1 Dehalococcoidia bacterium
CGTCTATGCCCCGCAGGATGGACCGGCTTACCAGGCCTGCAACCTTGTCGTTCAAGGGATAAACGTTCTCGAGGTAGTATTTTTCGTACTCTTCCCACCTGTCGGGACGCAGGTGCCCCCAAACCATCCTTACGTACATTCCCATCACTCCCTGAATTGTCGCTGAACCAGGGTTGCGCCCTTGCAGTAGCAGGACAGAATCATTGTAATCACCGATTCGCCCTACAGCCAAATACAGGTAACCGTGTTGGTTACCCCGTCCACCGGCCGAATGCGGTTCCGTAGCAGGCCCGTAATGTCTTCCTGTGTATCCGCCTCAATTTCCATTACCGCATCATAAGGGCCCAGCACCTCCTGCACCATCGTGCCCGGCAGGTTCCTCAGCCTTTCAATAGCCGCCTGCGTCTTGGCAGGTTCCAGATTCAACAGTACATAAGCGTGTACACTCAAGGTTTCCGCCCCCCCAATTCTCGTTAGTGATATTGCGGAACCGGCTTGCCCTTGGGCCGGCTTGCCGCTGGACCGTGCAACAGTATATCACCGCAACTCCTTAAGCACGGTTCAGGAATCGCCCCGTTCCAGTTCCCTGGCCGCGCTTATGGTCAGGTGAGTCAGGGTCTCAGCGTAGCGGTTGGAGAACAGGCGACCCACCGATGCGTAAATCCTCATGCCGATCTCCGGCTCCCGGGAACACAGCATCAGCAACTCCGACCTGGGGATGGCCAGCACTTCCATTTCCGTCAGCGCTTCGCCTGAGGTTATCAGGGTGCCGGAGCCCAGCAGGGCGGCCAGGGGGAATGCCTCCCCGGGACGGGCGATTCTTACCGAGATTTCCCCGATTTCGGAGTGGGTGGTCAGGTGCGCCTCCCCCTCCAAAATCACGAACATGAACTCGCCAAGTTCACCGCCTGTGCCAAGCAACTCGCCGGCCTCTACGTTGCGCCGCGTCCCCAGCGCAACCACCTTTTCGATCTGCTCGGGCGAAAGGTCCGCAAAGGCATCTATCTGCCGGTATACGCGATTGTCGCCGTCCTGGGATTCGCTGGCCGGCGTGGCTTCGGCGGCCAGTTCCTGGATTTCCCTGGTGCCGAACACTCGAACTTCGGAAGAAGCCCGGCGCTGCACTTCCCGGGCGATGCTGCGCTTAACGTGGCGGGCAAGAAGTTTCCTGTCGTGGGTGTACATGGCGATAAGGTCAACGGATTCCCGGTCGGCCAGACGTACAATTCCGTCCGCCACCGTATTCGCCACCTCCACCTCCAGCCTCCAGTTGTCGGCAGACCAGTCCTGCTGGCGGACCAATGACCTGAGATAGGCCATGGCCTCTGACCGGTCAGTCTCCTCTTGCTGGCTGGCAAGAATAATATGCTCGCCAATCTTCTGGGTACGGGCCGGCGGAATTACCTGGACCAGTATCACTTCCCCGTCTTCGGAGAGCTCGTTCTGGACCAGGGGAAACACCTCCTCCGCCTCCTTGGACCCATCCAGTGGAATCAATACCTTTTGATACATAAGCCCTCCTTTGTTCGCCGTTCCCGTTGCCGCCATCCCGGCAACGCAGGCTGGTCATCTCAATTTTTCTCGGTTCCGGCCAACCCTTTGCCAATTCACTCCTTCCGGTATCGGAAAACGGAAATCTCCCGCTGGAACCACCTACACCGACAGGGCTGCTTCATCCTCAGGGAGCAAGTCCCGTGCCAGCTCTCGGTCCAGTTCAAAGGCCTCGTCCGCCTGCACCTGGCCCAGGGACAAGTGATCGCGTGTGCGCTGGCTGCGGTAGACCTGACCCTTGAACCGTGCCGCCAGCTTGTCCAGGGTGTCGGCTGCGCTGTGTGTTGCCGAAAGCGCCGACGGCCCGCGCCGTTCCGCCCGGATTACGGTGCCCTTGATGTTGACTGAAGCCTTGGCCAGGTAACATTCCTGGTTGCCCCTGTTGGGCTCGTGGATGATTTCCACACGGGCCTCGTCAACTGCCGGCAGGCGCCGCAGCAACTGTTCAATTTTCCGGGTAACAAGCGCGTCGAGCCGCCTTCCGAGATTGAAATTTCGGCTTTCTATCTTGATTTCCATTCCAGACCTCCTTACGGAAGATTGTCGCCACCATGCGCAAGGCGCCGGTATCCCACGCACAGGGAACGGGAATGAGCTACGCCCACCAAGGGGCGGTGCCCATCACCGATCTGGCAGTGTGGGATACTAATTG
Source organism: Dehalococcoidia bacterium (assembly GCA_022821365.1). Lineage (GTDB taxonomy): Bacteria > Chloroflexota > Dehalococcoidia > Lucifugimonadales > UBA3495 > Bin22. Next base: position 2,204 of record JAJEDS010000367.1, read on the forward strand.
CGGCTTAAGAGGGTGTTGATGTAGACCGAAGTCATTTCAAAGCGGCGACAATAGGGCACAAAGCCATTGGCGCCGTGGAAAAGGAACTCGTTGGCGCAGGTTTCCTGGCCGGAGCCAATAACGAGAATAGGTACGGAAGTAAGACAGCGGATGGCGCGAAGAAGGCTCAGGTGACCGGCGTCCCTGGTCGAACCGCTGATGATCACCACGCTGGGGGCATCTTCAAGGACGTGCTTGATACCCCGGCGGCCTTCGGTGGCTTCGACGATATCGAAGGGCGAACCGCGCAGGGCCTGGATGATGCCTGCCCTTCCTCGAAAGTTGCCAATCACCAGGGCCCTTGGTTTAGTCTGCGTTACCATAATACCCTCCTTCAGAGTGATATTAAGCAACCTGCAAGGGGAATATTCCCCCTCGTTTTCCTCCTGTTGGGGCCATTTATTCACAGTTCGAGGGATTAGTCAACATTGTGCCCCATTTCACTAAGATTATCTTCATTTCCAATTGTGATATCATCCTAATATTTTCAACGGCGTTGCTTGTGTCGTGAAACCGTCAAATGCAGGGACAAGTCCGGTATGAGGACCCTGATGTTCCCAGGGATGCTCTGTGCAACTCCGCCTCCTCTGCGCCTCTGCGGAAAGCGATTCTCAAACACAGGTCGTGTTGACCGGGCGTTTCAACCAGAAGGCAACTGCCTTGTTCCCCCTGACCCTGAACACCAGCCTGTTCCGTAACTGTTTCCGAAAGCCTTGCGGTTCAGGTTGTCCGACCGCGAGAATGGTAGGGGCAGACCTGTGTGGCTGCCCCGGTCCAATGGCTAAACCACCTGAATTGGAACCCTGCATTGCCCACCGCCATCCTTGTTTACCCTGACGCCGTGTAATAGTATTAGCCAACATCTCTGCAAATCGAAACAGGGAGATTCTGAATATGGACGCAAAGCCAGTAAACATTTATGAATACGAAGAAATAGCCAGGGGCAAGCTGGGCAAGGGGGAGTACGATTTCATCGCCGGCGCCGCCACCGATGAAATAACCCTGCGCCGTACCCGCGCCGTACTGGATTCCATTGTGATGAAGCCCAGGATGCTGGTGGACATCAGCGACCGGGATATGAGCACTACGGTGCTGGGGCAGGAGATTTCCTTTCCGGTGATGCTGGACCCCGCTGGAAACCATAGCTCGGCCCACCCGGAAGCCGAGCTGGCCACCGCCCGGGCTGCCGGCGCCGCCGGAACCGTAATGGTCCTGAGCGCCCAGGCTTCGCGGACGCTGGAGCAGGTGGCCGAAGCCGCCACCGGTCCCATCTGGTACCAGCAGTACTTCTTCAAAGACCGGGGCCTTACCCTGGAAATGGCCCGCCGGGCCGAGGAAGCCGGTTACTCTGCCCTGTGCCTCACGGTGGATGCCAAGGTGAAGCCCAAGCGCGAGCGCATTATCCGCAACAACTACCAGGGGCCGGCCTCACCCAACTACGACCCCGCGTTGAACGTGGGAGGCAGCACCTGGAGCTTCGGGCTGGACGCCCCTTCCGGCGCCAACGACATTCGCGACCCGGCGGCCACCTATGACGATCTGGACTGGCTGGCGGCCAACACCCGCCTGCCCCTGGTGGTAAAGGGCATTATGGTTGCGGAGGACGGTTACCAGTCCGCCGAGCACGGAGCGAAGGCGGTCATCGTGTCCAACCACGGCACCCGTTACCTGGACACCACATTCGCTACCATCGAGGTGCTGCCAGAGGTGGTGGACGCAGTAAACGACCGGGCTGAGGTGTACATGGACGGAGGGATCCGCCGTGGCTCCGACGTGTTCAAGTCCCTGGCTTTAGGAGCGCGGGCGGTCCTGATAGGCCGTCCCCTGTTCTGGGGTCTGGCGGTGGACGGAGAGGATGGCGTCAAGTCGGTGCTGGAAATGCTGCGAGACGAACTGGAAGCCACCATGGGCATGTGCGGGAAGACGACGGTGGAGAGCATCGACCGCGACTCGATTGCTACCGTGTCTCCCCTGCTTTCCCTGTTCCCCATTGCGCCGGAGTACCGGTAGAGGAGGGTGGCATCGTCATGACAACCCAAGCCGAACCCCAAGCCCAGGCGCCGGCGGCGGAAGTCCTGCCGGAAACGATGGCTAAGACCCCCGTGGAAACCCCTGCGGATACAATAATAGCCCGCAAGTTCACTGTTGCCGAATATTACCGGATGGGCGAA
>JAJEDS010000213.1 GCA_022821365.1 Dehalococcoidia bacterium
ATCGGGATTGAACTCCAGGGAGTTGTAGTCAATGTCGGTGATGATGGTGTATTTATGGAAAGATTTGGTGGTCATCGTTGACCTCTGGAATCTCTCTGTTCTTCACGGTGGCGTAAATCATGAACAAGAACCCTGGCGAACTCTTTACCTCTTTCCATTGGATACGGGTAGTATTTGGCGCGCAAGGACGACAAGCCGGGTTAAGGCCTACCCGTTACTGTCCTTAATCAAGTCCAGGTACTTATACCCCGAACCGGTGTTCAGCAGGACGATGGACTCGTCAGACCCCAGGAACCCCTGCTCCAGCAGTTTCTTCAGGCCCACCAGGGTCGCCGCGCCCTCGGGGCAGGCGATGATGCCCTCTTCCGTGGCGATTTCGTACATGGCGGCCACCATGTCGTCGTCCTCGACGGCCAGGGCGGTACCGCCCGTCTCCCGGATGGCCTTCAAGATCAGGTAGTCGGCGAAGGGGCCGGGTACCCGCAGGCCGTCGGCCACGGTGGCGGCGTTCTCCCACATCTGGGCAGTGTCGGCGCCCTCGTTGAAGGCCTTGACTATGGGCTGGCAGCCCGTGGGCTGCACGGCTATGAACTTGGGGGGCGTGCCCTCAATCCAGCCCAATTCCAGCAACTCCTGGAAGCCCTTGTACATGCCGATGATGCCAGTGCCGCCGCCGGTAGGGTAGATGATGGCGTCGGGCATCTTCCAGCCCAACTGCATGGCTATTTCCAGGCCCATGGTCTTCTTGCCCTCGGCCCGGTAGGGTTCCTTCAGGGTGGAAAGGTCGAACAGGTCCTGCTCCTCGGCCACCGCCACTGCAATGCGGCCGGCGTCGCTGATCAGGCCTTCCACCAGGTTAAGCTCGGAACCGGCCATAACCGACTCCTTCTTGTTGGCCGGCGGCGCGTCCTGGGGCATGAAAACCTTGGTTGGACGGTCTGCCCGGGCCCCGTAAGCCGCCGCGGCGCCGGCGGCGTTGCCGGCCGACGGCATGGTGAAGCCGGTAATTCCCAGTTCCACGGCCTTGGAGACGGCGGCGGAGATGCCCCGGGCCTTGAAGGTGCCGGTGGGGTTCAGGCCCTCTTCCTTGATGAACAGGCTCTTCAGCCCCAGCTTTTTCTGCAGGTTGGTGGCCGCCATCAGGGGAGTGCTGCCCTCGCCCAAGGTTACCACGTTGTCATGCTGGGTAACCGGCAAAAGTTCCGAGAACCGCCACATATTGGAGTCGCGGCTGGCGAAAACGTCCCGGTTCACTTCACGGCGCAGGCGGGGCAGGTCATAGCGGGCGAACAGGACTTTGCCGCAGCACTCGCTTACCTTGCTGACCTGGTCGTGGGGATACGTTTTGCCGCATTGGGTACACTCCAAGTGGTCGATGTAACTGAACATGGGCCGGTTGACCTCGCTTGTTCCAGGTTGATGCCCTATCTTAACACTGTTGCCGGCCCAATTATAAGGCCCCGAAATTGCGGCTCCCACGCCCAGGTTATGGTTAAGCGCCTCGTTAAACAATATAATCAGGACGCCCTCGCAGGCGTTTTGAGACGACGTGGCAACCATGGGTCACCCTTCATGCGGCAGTACAAGGTACCCCCATCCCTCCCGGCAGCCCTTCCTCACCTCAACTCCGGGCGGGTCCCTGTTCCCTTCCGCGGTACTTAACCCGGACAGCCACTCCTGCCCCGTCTCCGGACCCTTGCCCCAGACAAATTCGGACGCGTCCACCGCGACGCCAGCAAAGGAGAGAAACATGTTCAGACTGTTCAACTCCCTGCCCCGCCCGCGCTTCGCCGTCATTGCCGCTGCCACCGGCATCGCCACCCTTGCCCTGCTTTTTGCAAAACCGGCGGTGGCCTACGCCGCCGGGGTGGACGAAGAATCGGCCTTCGTGTTCAACACCTTTGCCTTCCTCATCTGGGGCGCGCTGGTGATGTGGATGTGCGCCGGATTCACCATGCTGGAATCGGGGTCAGTGCGCACCAAGAACGCCGCCATGATCTGCATGAAGAACATTGGCCTCTACTCCATCGCCGCCCTGGCCTACTTCTTCATCGGCTACAACCTGATGTACAACGACGTCATGCAGGTCATCGGCGTGCCCGGGTTCATGTACGGCCCTTCCGGAGACGAACTGGCCTTGATGGGCGGAGACGACGGAGCGGCCGCCAATGTTCTGGCCAATGGAGCCGGCTATTCGGCCATGTCCGACTGGTTCTTCCAGATGGTATTCGTAGCCACGGCGGCATCCATCGTTTCCGGCGCGCTGGCCGAACGGGTTAAGATGTGGTCCTTCTTCCTGTTCGTCCTGGTATTGACCGCCATCATCTATCCGATAGTGGGCGCCTGGACCTGGGGCGGCGGCTGGCTCAACCAGCTTGGCTTCTCCGACTTCGCCGGCTCCACCATCGTCCACAGCACCGGCGGCTGGGCGGCCCTGGCCGGCATACTGGTGGTGGGCCCCAGGCTGGGCAAGTTCCGCGCCGACGGAACCGTTCGGTCTACTCCTCCGTCCAATATTCTGCTGGTTACCCTGGGGGTATTCATCCTCTGGTTCGGGTGGATCGGGTTCAACGGCGGTTCCCAACTGGGCCTGGCCAGCGTCAAGGACGCCGTGGCCATGAGCATCGTCATCGTCAATACCAACCTGGCCGCGGCGGCTGGAGTGGTGGTGGCCCTAGCGGTATCGCGTCCCCTGCTGGGCCGCATCGACCTGTTCGCCATACTGAACGGGGCCATTGCCGGGTTGGTATCCATCACCGCCCGCCCGGACATTACCGAGCACTACTGGGCGGTTATCATCGGGGCCATCGGCGGCCTGATAGTCGTGCTGGGCCTGAAACTGCTGGAGAAGGTGAAGCTGGACGACGTGGTGGGGGCGGTTCCGGCCCACCTGTTCGCCGGCATCTGGGGCACCCTGGCGGTGAGCATCACCGGCGGCGCGCCCATTCACATCCAGGCCCTGGGCATTGTCGCCATCGGCGCGCTGGTGTTTGTTGTCTCCCTCGGCATCTGGAAACTGATGGACCTGACCATCAAGGCCCGCGTTTCCTACGACGTGGAACGCCTGGGCCAGGATGCCGGAGAGCTTAATATGGAGTCCTACCCCGAGTTTGTGCTGATGCCCGATATGGAAGAAGATTAGGGTAGAATTAACTCCATAAGAAGGCGGATTTCTGATGGCTGGGGTGGCGGATTATGACGACTGAGGACAGATTGCTTATCCCGGAAGGGGTACTGGGGCCGGTGGCGTTCAGTTTCGTTCTCTCATTGCTGGACGACCAGGTCCTGGAGACGGCGGTCAGGGGTACCCTGGAGGCCAGGGGGCAGTTGCCGGCCGGAGTGCGCGATGCTTTGAACCGGGCCCTGGACGCCCACGTCAGGGTCGACGGTTTCCGCAGCGCCGGCTCTGCGCCCGCTCCCGTCATACTGCGGCAGGTCTGCGATCTGGTCCGGTCGTCGCCCCACCTGGCCGGGCCGGTTATACGGGCCTGGTATGAGACCCACCCGGACCTCCGCAGCGCAGTTGTGGCCCTGCTGGAGGAACGGCAAATCCCGGTGCGGGAACCCGACGAACTTGCGGAACCGCTGGAGGCGGTATTCCAGCGGTCGCCGGTTACCGACGCTCTGGCGGCCTGCGTGGAGGACCAGCCCAACTACGACCCGGATATCGTTTCGCTGATGGTGCAGCTGCTCTCGGGCAAGGCAGTGGTGGACGACCTGGAGACCCAAGACACGGGCCCGCTCCACATTGACGACGACTTGGTGGTCAGCAAAGTGCTCCAGACGGCCCTGGAACTCCTGGCCCAAATGCCTCCCACCGCGCCGGAATGGGAAGTGGTAATTCCCGAATTCTCCGCGTCCCTGGCAAACCTTATCGAAGCGAAGAAAGGGGACAGGGAAGCGGCAAGTGAGCTGAGCAGTCTGCTCTCCGCTATCAAGGAGGAACACGCAGGCCTGCTGGATTTCTTCCAGTGCGATACGGGCTGCTGGCAATTGGAAGCCAGCGAACCCGGCTTCCCCTTCCAGCAGGCGCACGAACAGGCATCCCGCTTCAGGGAACTGCTGGACGAGTACGCTCCCCTGCATGATCGCGCCCCCGTTGCCGCCGAGGAAATGGCGCGAACGGCAAGAAGAATGGAATTGCTCCCCCGAATCCTGGAAGCCAACAATGTGCTGCAGAGTATGTTCAGCGGCGAAGAACCTGCCACCGGCGGGGAAGACCAGGAATCGCAGGAAGACTTGGAGCCGGTGTGTAGCGGGGGAACCGCTGGCGGCGGCGAATTTGTCCCGTCTGCAGGGGAAAGGGAATCCTGGGAGTTGACCGAATCAGCTGCCCCTATACCCCCGTGCGATGTTGAATTCATTCGGGACCTGAGGTCATACGTGGAGGACCTGGAAGAGGAAAACGACGACCTGGAACACGAGAACAAGGGCCTGAAGGAGCATGTAAAGGAACTGGAGCAGCAGTTATACGAGAGCCGCACCAACCAGGAAAGCCTGCGCTGGGCGGTGGCCTACCGGGACAACCCCGAGGAACCGGAAGGAGTCCCCGACCTGGAAAGCGTGGGAGCGGCGGTGGCCCTGGCAAAGGAGCGGTACCCGGGTCAACTGCTGTTCCAGCTTAACGCCGATTCGGATGCCGAGGGCAGCGGATTCAAGTGGCCCGAACAGGTGTGGAATGCCCTGCTCTGGCTGGCCACCGATTACTTCACGTCCCACTTGGGCGACCATCCCATACCCAACATCGACGAAGCCTGCCGCGAGGCCTGCGGGATGTGGTACAAGACCAGCCAGCACGACACCACCATGACCCAGTTCCGGGAGTCCTACACCACCCGGGTCAACGGCCGGTTAATCTGGCTGGGGGAACACATCGGCAAGGGCAACAGCTTCGACCCTCGCCGCACCATCCGCATCGCCTTCGACTGGGACCGGCAGTTGCAGAAGGTGGTTATCGGCTATATCGGCCAGCACCAGCGCACCGCCGCCACCTAGCAGGTTTTATCCACGAATGCACACGAATTTTCACTAATTTAGTTGTGCTCAAGCGGTCCATCGCCTTAAGTTGCGCAAGGAACGCACAGCTCCGTGGGCTGTTAGCATCCATTCATTAGTGAACATTCGTGTTCATTCGTGGATAAATCACGTTGCGGGTAACTTAAGGGCCAGGTTCCCCACTGCCCGCACCCGCACCAGCGTAGCGTTGCTGGGAACGTAGGTCAGCGGCACTTCTTCCACTTCCACCACTTCCGCGGTCGCAGGGTCGGCGCCGGCGGCCACGGCCCTCTGCGCCGCCCCGGCGGAGCAGTCTGCGATGGCTTCGGCGCGGCCGCCCGTCTCCAGAGAATAGACCCGCTCCATCTGGCCGCCCACCTGGGCAATGGCCGCCCCGATGGCGTTGGCCACGCCGGCGTGTTCCGGCCTTAATACTCTTGACGCCCCGGCAATGGCATTGCCCAGCAGGATGCTGCCGCCGCCCACCAGGACTACCGGCACGTCCTCACCGCTCAACTTCACCCGGTCCACCGCCGTTTCCACCCTGTCCCGGATTTCGGCCACCGCCCGTTCCACCAGGGAGCGGTCCAGTTCGTTTACCAGGTTCCGGTCACCTACTTCGGCCCGCCCTCCGGCCACGGCCAGGTCAGTGGTGGTGAGAGTTTCTCCGCCGAAGACCAGGGCCTCTTCCGTAAGGCGGTAGCCCACGCTTTCCGGTCCAATACGCCAGGGTTCCGGCGTTACCAGTGTGCCGCCGCCCAGGGCGATGGACACCACGTCGGGGATGCGGAAGTTGGTGCGCACCCCGGCCAGGTGGACGGCCACCGCCGATTCCCGGGGAAAGCCCTTGACCAGGGCGCCCACGTCGGTGGAAGTCCCACCCACGTCCACCACGATGCCGTCGGTAATGCCCGACAGCCAGGCCGCGCCCCGCATGCTGTTGGTGGGCCCGGAAGAGATGGTCAGCACCGGAAAGCGGGCGGCAAAGTCCGTGTCCATCAGCGTCCCATCGTTCTGGCTCATGAACAGGGGAGCATCAATGCCCAGTTGCTTCAGGGCTTCAGAGATTCCCTGGACGGTTCGGCGGGCCACGTCGCCCAGGCAGGCGTTCAGGGCGGCGGCATTCTCCCGCTCCAGCAAGCCCATGCGCCCGTTCTCGTGGGACAGGAAGACCCGCAGGTCCGGGACTTCCTCCTGGATGATGGCCGCCGCTTCATTTTCGTGGCGGGGATCAACCGGGGAGAAGACCCCACAAACGGCCACGGCACGGAAACCCCGGCGCACCATGTCCCGCGTCGCCTCCCGCATGCCCTCCCGGTCCAGGGCGGAAATCTCCCGCCCGTCGAACTCGTTGCCACCGCCGACCATATATGTTTGGCCGCCAATGGCTTGCCTCAGCTCTTCCGGCCAGTCCACCAGGGGCGGCAGCAGTTGCGTTGCCGGAAGGCACAGGCGCAGCACGGCAGTGGGAGACAGTTCCCGCCTCTCCAGCAGGGCGTTGGTGAAGTGGGTGGTGCCCACCATTACGGCGTCAATTTGGCCGGCGGGATTCTGCCCCAGCAGTTCGGTAACCGCCCCGACGATCCCGGATGTAACGTCGGCGGTGGTGGGCACCTTGGCCGCCCCGGCCAGTTGGTTGCCGTCCATCAGGACGGCATCGGTGTTGGTTCCGCCCACGTCCACGCCGATGAACATCAGGCCCCTTCGACCTGCAGCGGGATGTATTCAGTCTCGTAACCGAAGTGGTGCGGCCCTGACTCGGCCAATCCCTCGGGTGTGGTCCACAGGGCGGGCGCCGGAAAGCCCAGGATGGTTACCCGCAGGCCATAGCGCATCAGTTCGGTGGTAACCGGTTCGCCGCCGTCAGTGGCCACGGCGCAGATCAGGTCGGGGACGGTGCAGATGATTTTCCCGTCCACCCGGGCAACCAGGTTCTCGTTCTGGAAGTCAATGACCATCCGGCAACCGGCGTATTCGTCCAGTCCGTCTATTGCCACCGTTCCCCGGGCAAAGCCGCCGGTGGTGCGGCGGTCCAGGTCCACCACCTTGCCGGAGAAGAGCCTCCGCCCCGGGCAGGCTTCCAGGATCGCTGCCAGCGGGTCGCCGCCGGTGTCGTGGGCCCGCTGCACCGCAAGTCCCAAATCGCGGGCCAGGGACAGCGTGTTGGGGACGGCGGTGGTCCGCACCTGCTCCGCGGACATGGGGGCCACGGCATAGCAGGCCACGCAGCCCATCTGGATGGTGGCGGCCCGGGCCAGCCGCTCGGCCCAAGCCGGGGTGATGGTCTCGCGGATGATGATGGAGTTGCCCTTCTCGTCGGCGATGGCCATGGGGCAGCAGGGCACGCCGTAGACAAAAAAGGTCTTCATCTGGAACTCGGGGAAGGCGCGGCCCATCCCGTCAGCGTCAACTATGGGGAGACCGGCCCTGGCGGCGGCGATCATCACTTCCACCGAGTTGCTGCCGCCAATCTCGTTGGAGATGAGGGCGGTGGCCCTTTCGCCGGTGAAATCTTCGATGGCCCTCAGGGCGTGGTAGGACTGAAGGTCGCGCACTTTTTCGATGCCCACCGTGGGCGCCCCGATACCGCCGACGCAGACCACCCGGGCATCTTCGGGGACTTCTTCGGGGGCCAGTACGGTAACGGGACCCCACCGGCGCAGGGCTTGGCGCGCCCGCAGCTGCCCGATATAGGGGTTTCCGCCGCCCCCGGTGCCCAGAATTCCGGCCCCGGTGGCAATGGGCGCCAGCACATCTTCAGTAGCCTGCCACATTCCCTGGCACAACCATTACTTGCATTGAGAGGGGCATTGAATCATCCTGTGCCATCCGGCCTCCCGGCGAGAACGGTCCGCCCGCGCCTGAACCAAAGCCATGGTGAATTGGCCATTTGGCAACATTGCGCCGGTCCCTCGCCAGCCATGTAGGGGCGGTCCCTCGTCAGCAACGTAGGGGCGATCCCTCGTCAGCCCCTACGTTGGCAGGCTGCGCCGCTATAAGTTGCCTGGTCTCCTTCAAAGAGCGACCAATGGTGTGCCAGGGCCCCTTCGGCAGGATCAACCTCAAAATACACTTCCCAGCCTGGCTCTGGTTCAGTTGTCGTCCCCCGCTACGGCCGCCTCCCGTCCCGTAAATGCCGGCATTACCTCGGCGGCAAACTGGGAAAGCTGGTCCTTGAACTCCAGCCAGGGCATGCCCTCAGGCCACTGGAGCATAACGTCTTCCAACCCGGGATACTTTTCCTCAATCTCCTGCAGGAAGGGAATGAAGCCTTCAGCGGGGCCGCAGTACCAAGCCTTCTGCTGCACCCCATCCTCAATCCTGGGAACGCCGGTGGGCGCGCCGGGAGTACCCCAGGGTCGGCCCTGGGAATCGGTGTACCGGACAAAGCCGAAGGGCGCGAACCACTTGTACCGCTCGTCGTGGTAGGGGCGTACCCGGTCAATGGCTTTCTCTTGCGTATCATCCAGGCAGAAGCCAAAGCCAAGGCACATATCCTGGCCCAGGGCGATGTCGCGGCCGGCGGCGGTGGCGGCCTGGTAGTAGGAGTTGAACATCCGGTCAACCAGCACCTCGCCGGTCAGGGCCACCATGGCCTTGATGCCCCGCTGGGCAATCCATTCCAGCGTCCGGCCGCTGGCTATGGGCTGCCATATTTCCACGGGTCGGTTCAGGGGACGGGGCACCAGCGTAACATCCTCCACCTGGTAGCCCCGGTAGGGAACGTCGGGCGGGATAGTGTAGTACTTGCCCTTGTGGCTGAAGGAGTCCTCGTTAAACGCCTTCAGGATAATCTCCATCTGTTCCTCGAAAAGTTCCCGGTTGGCGTCGTTGTCTATTACCGGGGACCCGAAGGTCTCCACCTCGCGGGAGTGGTAGCCGCGCCCTACGCCGAAGATCAGGCGGCCGCCCGTAAGGATATCGGCCATGGCGTAGTCCTCCGCCAGGCGCAGGGGATGCCACATGGGTACGATGTTAAAGGCGGCGCCGAATTTCAACTGCTTAGTCAGCCCTGCCAGGTGCACGCCCAGCAGGGTCATGTTGGGCAGGCACTCGTAGCCCTCCCGCTGGAAGTGGTGCTCCGCCGTCCACATGCAGTAAAAGCCCAGTTCGTCCAAATGCTTCGCCAGGGCCACGGCGTGGTCGTAGGCCTGGACCAGCTTCTCGTTGGGATAGAGCCGGTCGTTGGCCGGCGTGCCGTCGGCCCCCACGTTGTCCAGGTCTATCTGGCCGACGTACAACACTGAAAAGCGCTTTATCATTCCCTGTCTCCCGGTTCCTTGCTGAGTCTGACCCACCGACAGGAGGCTCGCTGCCTTCCTGTACAACGGGACCAAAGCATTTCTGAAGGCAAATTCGGGCTAATTATAGCACGGGGCCACCGCATTTCTTCAGCGCGCTGTCACCATCGGAACGGCAGGACACCCCAGTGCGCGCCCCCGTGTCCAGCCAGGTTCCTAAGAATCTCTCAGGCATAGGCATACTCCGGAGCAACCCGTATAATCGCCCCATTACAGGCCGACGACGGCCGGATTGGAGGAAGACATGGATCTGGGCTTGCAGGGAAGAACTGCCATGATTACCGGCGGCAGCCGGGGCCTGGGCCGCCGCATTGCCGAGGCCCTGGGTCGCGAGGGTTGCTCCATCTCCATCTGTGCCAGGGACGAGGGCCAGTTGAACGCGTCCGTTGGCGAACTGGCCGCTCAGGGCTGCAAGGTGCGGGGTACGCCGGCCGACGTTACCGTGGAGGCCGACGCCCAGCGCTTCTACGACGAGACGGTGGCCGAGGTGGGCCACCCCGACATCCTGGTCAACAACGTCGGCGGCCGCCGGGGTTCGGTGCTGCTGGAGGAGACCAGCATGGAGCAGTTCCGCGAAGGACTGGAGGTGAACCTGTTCAGCGCCGTCCAGTTGACCACACTGGTCCTGCCCCACATGAAGGCCCAGGGCTGGGGCCGCATCATCAACATATCGTCCATCTACGGGCGGGAGCACGGCGGGTCCATAGACTACATGACCGTCAAGGCGGGGCTCATCGCCTTCTCCCAGCACCTGGCCCTGCAGATGGCGCCCCACGGGGTGCTGGTCAACTGCGTCGCCCCCGGCTCCATAGACTTCCCCGGCAGCACCTGGGAGCGGTTCCAGAACACCCAGCCGCCCGAGGTGGTGAGTGAGTTCATCAGCCGCAACCTGCCCATGGGCCGCTTCGGCTGGCCTCAGCCCATCGCCGAAACGGTGGCCTTCCTGGCCTCAGACTGCGCCGACCTGATTACCGGCGCCTGCATCAACGTCGACGGCGGCCAGTCCAAGTCCCTGTTCTAGGTCTGGGAGACGGTTATCGCCTTGGGTTCGCCTTAACTCCTGTCCCGGGGCGGCGTGGCGATGAGTACGAGAATACCGGCGATAAAGACTGAGGTGGAAAATATGCGGAATGGCCAAAGGTAGCTGCCGGTAAAGTCGTAAAGGAACCCGGCGATCACCGGGCCCAGGGCCTGGCCGCCCACCTGCACCGGCAGGGTAATGCCGGTGATGCTTCCCAGGTGTTCCCGCCCATAGTATTCCGCCCAGGCCAGCCTCAGCAGCAGGTGCAGCCCGCCAACGCCGGCCCCCAGGATGGACGCCGCCGGCAGTCCCCAGGCCAGGGTGGAACTGGCCTGCACG
>JAJEDS010000315.1 GCA_022821365.1 Dehalococcoidia bacterium
AAGCTGGCTTCACCGTGGAGCTGCAATCGTATGACTACTGGGCCCGCTCCAGCATGATCCTGGAAATGTTCGCCGTCTCCGCCATCGCCGACGCCACCATCGCCCTCCTCTCCCCCGACTTCCTGGCCGAAAACCTGGACAGGCCCGAATGGCAGGCCGCCCACGCCCAGGACCCCACCGGCGCCCTTGGCATATTGATACCCGTGCGCGTGCGTGAGTGCGACGTCAAAAGTGCGCTCCCGGGTGTTGCGTATATTGACCTGGTCGGCTTGGGTGAGGAAGCGGCGGGAGAGGCAATGTTGGGGAGACTCATGGAGACGCGTTCGTCCTGACCGACGCCGCAGTTGGCTTGGCATTAGGCCAGCTACTCAGCAAGGGAGCGACGGGCCAACGCGCGCCAGCACTCGGGGCGCGCCTGGCGTTCTCCGTGCCCCGCAGCCAATTCGTCGATTTTCCTGTGTGCTAGCCCTCTTCCCTTTCCTCTTCCTTCGCCAGGCGTATGCCAAGAGTAATCAGCCACACCACGTATATGACATACATGCCGCGTCCGACCGAGGATGCCGAGTCCAGCAGGCCGGACTCGAAGATTGCCACGGTCCAGCCGATCACGCCAACCAGGCCGGCCAGGGCCGCCAGCCACGTCAGCATGTTGAACACCGTGCCCCGGGAATCTATCAGCACGCTGAGGGCGAACAGCAGAAGTCCCAGGCTGACGGCCACGCCGCCAGACAACAGCAGCGAAATGCGGATAATGTAGATTGCGCTCCAGGGTGAAGACAGGGCATCCCCCTGCACAGCGGCTGCCTGGGAAGGGAACGTGCTGGCCATGGTCACCGCCAGGGACTGCACCGCCATCCACGCGATTACTCCCACGGAAATCAGTGCCAGGCCGGCCATGTTCAGCCCATCGCCCCTGCTTCCCCGGTGCGCAACGTGCACTTCGTACATGCCGAAAGCCATCAACGCCAGACCCAGCATGATCAGGCCGGCGGTGATTTTGACCATGGCCGCATTGGCCTGCCAGGCTCCAACAAGACCCGCGGGATCTGACAGAGGCGCAGGATCCAGGAGGAGACCGCCGGGCTGAATCAGGAACATGACGAAAGCGAGAGTTGGTCCGAATACCAGGGATATGGCTCCGAGCTTGTTGGTGGAAAGAAAGTTCATTTCAGGCCTCCTTTCACTTGTCGGCTGATGATCGAAGGTTCCTGACCCCACACAATATCCGGCTGTTAATCCCTATCGACGCTGAAAATTAACCGGAGGACTAGCTCCCGGCCGCCCCTGAAAACTCCGCAGCGGCGGCCTCGGCCATTTCCTCGGGCGACATGTCCTTTACGTGGGTGGCGAGGCCCCAGTGGTGGCCGTAGGGGTCGCGCACCATGCCGTAGCGGTCTCCCCAGAAAGCATCCATGGGTTCCATCACCGTCTCGCACCCGGAATCCAGGGCTCGCCGGAATAGGGCGTCCACGTCTTCAGTATAGACATGCAGCGCCACCGTGGTTCCCCCGGCAGTGGAGGGTGACAGGGCATCGGCGCAGAATTCCGGCGGAAACTCGTCTGCCACCATGATGAAGGAATCGCCAATTTGCAGCAGGCCGTGGGCCAGCAGTTCCATACCCGGCATGGCGAACCGGGAAATCTCTACCGCGCCGAAGGCCCGCACGTAGAAGTCCATGGCCTCGCCGGCGTTCTTGATAGTCATGTGGGGGGTTACCGTGCGAAATCCCGGTGGAATGGGAGATACGGAAGTCATCAGACCTCTCCTTCAAGGGCGAATTGGGACGGGTATGGGGTTGCCGTCCCAATATCATACCCCGGAGCGCTCAATTTATCGTGTAGCAACTGTCAGTAAATTTCCGAACTTTTGCCTGGCAGCGCCGACCGCCAGGCCCTGTCAACTGCTCTGCTGCTGCGCTTCCTGCTCCATTCTCCGCCTTTCCCGGGTGGTGATGGCCCGCACCGCTTCGTCGGCGCCCATTCGCCCCACCGGCCCTGAAGCGTACATGGCGCCCAGCACCACGCCTCCCCGTCCCAGCAGAAACTCGGAAGGCTGGATGTAGCCGTCATGATCTTCCGACCACCAGGCCCCTATCTTCTCACCGTCCTCTTGGGTCGCCCCGTAGGCTACCGGGAAGGTCAGACCCTTGCCCGCTACCTCGGTGGCCTGTTCCAGATTATCGGTGCTGATGGCATAGATGGAGGCTTCCAGTCCCTCCAGTTCGGCCTTCTTTTCCTCCCACGCGGCCAACTGCCGCATGCAGTAGGGTCACCAGTGGCCCCGATAGAACAGCACCGCCGCATAACGGCCCGGCATGTCCTGGGGAAGCGTTATCTGCTGGCCGTCCACGGTGGTCAGCGTAATTGACGGGAACCGGTCTCCCTGTTGCAGCTTTTCCATAGTTTTCCTCCTTTTTCTCATCTCTCCACGAAGGATCACGAAGAACCACGAAGTAGGGGTTTATCCACAGATGAACGCCAATAGCCACAAATTTGCAATTCCAGCTTCAATGCTATTGGTGAATATTCGTGCTCATTCGTGGATAGTATGACTTGGGGGTGAGGGCCTACCCTGCCGACACCATATCCTCCGCCACTCCCTCGGGCCACCAGGGATCGCTGTATTCGCTCCAGATGTCCTTGATGTGCGGCATAACCTCTTTGGCGAACAGTTCCGTGTTCTTCAGGGTCAAATCCTTGGGCATGGTGCCGATGTGTAGCAGGCACATCAGGTGGCCCACCCGCAGCAGCTTGATGGCCTCCGTCAACCGCTCCCGAACCGTCTCGGGACTGCCGGCGATAACGTGCCCTTGCTCGACAAAGTCCTCCCACTCCAACTCGCCGGCTGCCTTCTGCGCCTCTTCCCCGATCTGCGGCCTCACCGACTCCCGCACCGACGCAATGGACCGGTAGCCTGGAGCCTCGGCAAAGGGAGCGTGGATGCGCAGCATCTTCTGGTAGAAATACTTGACGTGGTCCTCGTATTCATCCTTGGCCGACTCGTCCGTTTCCGAGACGCAGACCAGTTGCAGGAATCCCAGGCGGTAGGGATTGTCGTCAATGCCCCGTTCCGCCACCCGGTTCCAGAAGCCGTCCACCACCCGCTTGCCCCGCAGGTAGCCGAAGTAGCTCAGGTA
>JAJEDS010000188.1 GCA_022821365.1 Dehalococcoidia bacterium
TGCGCGGGGGTAGGGGCGATTCGCGAATCGCCCCTACGGCGGGCGAACGTGGCCCCCATCCTAGCCTTCCCCCGTCAAGGCGGAAGGGACTTCGGGTAGATTCTCATTGGGCGGCTAGCTAACCTGCTCAAACATCCTAAAGCGGAGATAGATACAATGACACTACCCAATCCGGGCGCGTGGCAAGCCAAGCTGGAAAGCAACTCGCCGGAACTGTACAAAGAAATTATGGACGTGAGGAATCACGTCTTGACGGACGGCGCCCTGCCGCTGAAGGTGAAGGTGCTGATGACCATGCTGTGCGACGCCATAATGGCCCACCCGGACGGCGTCAGGAACATTGCCAACCGGGCGAGGGCCGTGGGCGCAACAGAAGAAGAGATCGCCGAAACTGTGGGCGTGGCCTTCGTTATGGGCGGGACGGCGGCGCTGACGACCGCCTGCAACGCCTTCAAGGAGGAATAGCCGGCCGTCGTCCCAGGGGGACAGCGGTCTTCGGAATTCGGAAACTACAGTGCCCGGTTGAGGCGGGCGCCAGGGAGGAAATATGGTTAATGGAAACCTATCCAGGAGTCTGGTGTACGGCAGCCGGGGGATAGTCTGTTCCAACTCGCCCCTGGCGGCGTCGGCCGGGATACGGGTTATGCAGGAAGGCGGGAACGCCTTCGACGCCGCACTGGCGGTGGCGGCCACCGAGGCGGTAACCCTGGTGCCCCTGTGCGGCATGGGCGGCGATTCCTTCATCCTGGCCTACGAGGCGGCCACCGGGCAGTTGACCGGCATCAACAGCAGCGGTACGGCGCCCACCGGGGCCACGGCAGACTACTACCGCTCGCGGGGCTACGAGGAGATGCCTCTGGAGGGGCCCCACGCCATTTCGGTGCCGGGCGAGGTTGCCGCGTGGGAGGAGATGCACCGCCGGTTCTGCACCATGCCCTTTCCGACGCTGCTTGAGACGGCTATCGGGTACGCCGAGGAGGGTTTCCCGGTGTCGCCCCGCATTGGTCGCAGCTTTGCCGGCTCCGTGGCGAAATTGGGACAATTTCCCGCCAGCGCGGCCATCTATTCATCCAATGGCGGGATGAAGAAGGAAGGCGAAATCCTGGCCAATCCAGACCTGGCAAGAAGTCTGCAGCAGGTGGCCCAGGGCGGCGCCGACGAGTTCTATCGGGGCGACCTGGCCCGCCGGATGGTGAAGCAACTGCGCGATGCCGGCGGCCTGTTTACCGAGTCGGACTTCGCCGACCACCGGCTGGACGTGTACGACCCCATTTCCACGAGTTATCACGGGTACACGGTGTACCAGACTCAGCCACCCACCCAGGGCTTTCTGCTGCTGGAAATGCTGAACCTGGTGGAGGACTTTGACCTGGGCGACATGGGCCACAATTCAGCCCAGTCTATCCACTTGATGACGGAGGCCAAGAAGATTGCTTATGGCGACCGGAACAGCCTGGCCGGCGATCCCCGGTTCGTGGAGTGGCCGCTGCAGGAGTTGATTTCCAAGGAGTACGCGGCCCGACGGCGGACGGAAATCGACGCAAGCCGGGCCAACAACGGCGCGGTGGCCTTTGCGGAGGACGGCGACGGCAATACCACCTATTTCTGCGTGGCCGACGGAGCGGGCAACTGCGTCTCCTGGATACACAGCCTGTCCAACGGGTTTGGCTCGGGATTTGTGGCGGGAGGAACGGGAGTGTTGTTCAACAACCGGGGCGGGCGGGGGTTCAGCCTGAGAGACGGGCACCCCAACGTCATCGAGCCGGGCAAACGCACCATGCACACGCTGAACTGCTACATGGCTTTCAGGGATGGGGAACCCGTCATCGTCGGGGGCACGCCGGGCGGCGACTACCAGCCCCAGTGCGGCCTGCAGGTGCTGGCTAACCTGATTAACTACAATATGGACCCCCAGGCCGCGGTGGAAGCGCCCCGCTGGTGGAGCTTTCCGGGCACGGACCCGGCCAGCATCAAGACTCCCTTTGAGCTCAGGCTGGAGGCGGGGATGCCCGAGGCGGTGGCCCAGGAACTGGAAGGTCTGGGACACAAGGTGGCGCGGAGGCAGCAGGGCGCTACCGACGGGATTGTGCAGTTGATAATCCGGGACCCGCAGACGGGAGTGCTGCAGGGGGCGTCGGACCCAAGGGGAGACGGCCACGCGGCGGCGTGGTAGTTAACTGCAAGATCTCAGGATGGGATCTATGACGAGAGCCATCAGGATCCTGGGCCTGCTTGCGTTGGTGGCGTTGTTGTCTGCGTTGCCATTTGCTGTGATGGCGCAGAAAAGCCCGCCGCACGTACTGATTGGGATGGCCACGTTGAACGGGGCGATACCGCCTCTGGGCACGGAGATAGTGGCCAAGGAGGGTGATACCAGGCTGGGTTCGGCCATGACCACGGCCGCCGGCCGATTTGCCCTTCCAGTGATGCAACCCAGAGGCGGCAGGGCCATAATGTTCGAGGTGGGCGGCGTCGACGCCAATGAGACCCTTTTCGACTGGGAGCTAGGAAAAATATCAAGTGGCTTCAAGTTAACTGCTACCGACCCGGCTTCGGCTCAGCGGGAACCACCACACGTATTGTTGGGCACGGCGATGCTGGACGGAGCGATGGCACCGGTTGGCACCGAAATCGTGGCCCTGGCGGACGGCACCACTCTGGGGTCTGCCCTGACCAGTACCGGCGGC
>JAJEDS010000074.1 GCA_022821365.1 Dehalococcoidia bacterium
GCTACGTCCACCAGGGCGATGCGGCCTTCGTTGACGGCTTCCAGGCCCTTTTTCAGGGCAGGGACCAGTTCCGCCGGATCCTCTACCCTCACGCCGTAGCCGCCAAATGGGTCCACCAGCTTGGGATAGTCTGGGCCAGGGATGTGGACACCGTGCCAGATTCCGGAGCGGGCGGCGTCGCCGTCGGGGTAGTAGTGCAGGTGATTGCGGCGCATGGCCTCGTAGTTGGCATTATTGAATACGACGTTCATAAAGGGCAGATTAGCCTCGCAGGCCACCCCGAAACTCTGGGTAACCGGGTTGTAGAGGAAGCCGCCATCACCCATCAGGGCTATCACCGGCCGGTCGGGCATGGCCAGCTTCACGCCCAGGGCCAGCCCAAGGCCCTGGCCCAGGCCTCCGTTGGGGTGGAAGTAGCTCTGGGGACGGTCCCACTGGACGTGGCGCATAATCTGGCCACGGTGGGAGGTAACCTCCTCGGCGTAAACCGCGTTGTCGGGCATGGCCTCACTGATGGCGGCGCAAAGCCAGACCGGGTCTATAGGCTTTTTGGTACGGGCCTGTTCCTCTGCTGCCTGCCTGGCGGCGGTCAGGCGGTCGTGTTCAGCGGCCCATTGCTGGCGGCGTTCCGCGATTTTGGCAGCGTGGGCACCGCCGGCGGCGCCGCTGGCCTCCAGGGCTTCCAGGAGCAACTGCAGGGTAATGGTCACGTCGCCCTCAACGTACATGTCGGCCAGCAAGTTCTGGTACACCATCTGACCCTTCAGCGGGTTCTCGCCCAGGGCTACCACGGTGGCGTTGGCCGGGCCGGCACTGGGGGGATACCAGGGAGAGCGGGTCCCCAGCAGCAGCACCAGGTCGCACTGGTTCAGGTAGGCCTCCGGCGTACCCAGGTACATGGGGTGGCTCTTGGGGAAGTTGGCGTGAATGGACGCACTTTCGGTTACGGGAAGGGCCATCAGATCGGACAATCTGACCAAGTTATCGTAGGCGGCCACGTCCTGGCCTGAACCCTCGGCAATGATCATCGGACGGCTGCTGTTGGCGATCAGGTCCGCCAGTCGCTCTATGGTATCGGAGGTTGGCTGAATCCTGGGCGCCTGGGCTACGCGGCGGATCTTTGCCGGAGGCGACCAGTTGTGAATCATGGTCTCGATGGGAACATCCAGGAAGGTGGGGCCCTTGGGCACCCGCTGGGCCATTTCCCCTGCCCGCACCAACTGTTCGTACAGGGTGTAGGGGCTGGTGGCCTGGCCGCTCCACTTGACGAAGGGCTCCACGAAGCGGTTGGGGCCGCCCACCACGCTGAGGTTGCGGTACCACTGGCCCTGGGGGTCCAGGTCGGGGTTTTCGCCGTAGCTGTTGGCCTCGCCGGAGCAGACCAGCATGGGCACCTCGCCCAGGTAGGCGCTGTGGATGCCCACGCCGCCCTGGAGCAGACCCACGCCGGCGTGGAGCAGGACCGCCTGCATTCGGCCGGTAACGCGGGTATAGCCCACTGCCATGTCGACTGCCAGGGTCTCGTGCCAGCAGTTAATGTAGGTGGGTCCATCGACTTCGTTAACCTTCTGGCGGGCCAGGGCCTCCCAAACCGGCGCCCACTCCGAGCCGGGAGAGGAAATGACGTAGTCGATGCCCAGGTTGCGGAAAGCTTCCAGAATGGCGTCGCCGCCGTCTTTGTTCTGAACCTGCGTCATTGGCTTTCCTCCTGATTCCTGGATTCAGGCGCAGTCTTCCCGTTTCATGCGGCGCCGAAGCCGGAAATGCGCCTTCAAGTGGCCTGATTTGGCGTTGAGTATAGGTATGGCCCAATTCGGTGTCAACGTAAATGCCGACTCAGGCAGGGCAATCGCATTTTGGAGAGTTTAAGGGAGGCCATCGGGTGTGGTGGGCCGAAAACGTTGGTTCCGGCGGGAAATGGCGGTAGCTCGCCAAATAATACCCAGCTTTGCGGAGGGGGAAAATTCTGATTTTCCGCTCATTCCCGCTCATTCCCGCTTACTCCCAGTAGACTGGCAATTTATGGGCTGGCCCAGGTCTTTCAACCGGGGAACGGAGTCGCTAAAGGCAATAAAGGATAAACGGATTTTTCCCGGATTCCCCAGTTTCAGGATAGTGGGGCGCCAGGCAAGGAGGCAAGAGGTTGTTGCCAGTAAAAAGCGGGACCGGCTACGATAATCAGACCGATGAGAACGCGGGAAACCGTAATGCGATTGCGCTGTCCCGCGAAGCAGGCAGGTTGTTTCCAATCCCCATAACAGGCTAAACTCACTCCCAAGTGAATCTGAACCTAGGACAGAGGTGTTGCTATGGCCGGACTGTATGGTACTTACGAACCTCCGGTGCCTTCCAGGATCATATTTGGAGGGGGCCGGGCAGAGGACCTGCCGACGGAGCTGGACCGCTTGGGCAGCCAGCGGGTGATGGTGCTGTCGGGGCGAAGCATTGCCGAGAAGACGGACACCGTTAACCGGGTGGCATCGGTGCTGGGCGACCGGTGCCTGGCCGTCTATTCCAACCTGCCCCAGCGGGCGCCCCTGGCCACCGCCGTGGAGGCCACCCAGATAGCCCTGGACAACGAGGTGGACACGCTGGTGGGTGTGGGCGGCAGCACCATCTCAGACGCGGCCCGGATGATCGGGGTGATGATGGCGGAGGGGCTGACGTCCGAAGAAGCCCTGCGGGAACGGGGACACCAGGGCGGCGGGAATTTCCAGTCCACCGCGGACGGCGACAAGCTGCCCAGGCAGGTTTCCATCCCCACCACCCTGTCGGCCGGAGAGTTTAACCTGGGCGGCGGCAACGTGCTGGACGACCAGGCCGGCCACAAGATACGGGTGCGTCACCCCGGTTTGTATGCTCACCTGATTGTGCTGGACCCGGATATGACGGAAGGGACGCCGGACTGGCTCTGGCTTTCCAGCGGGGTAAAGGCCTTGGACCACTGCATCGAGCGGCTGTACTGCCGGGGCAGCCAGCCGGCCACCGACGCCACCACCGCCAAGGCCGCGGAGCTGCTGTTCAACAACCTGCCCCAGTCTCGGGAGGAGATGGGCAACCCGGAGGCCCGGCTCAACTGCCTCATGGGGGCCTGGATGTCCATGATGGGAGCGCCCAGCGTGGGGTCTGGGTTGAGCCATGCCATCGGCCACGTCATCGGCGTCAAGTACAGCGTAGGCCACGGTTACACCTCCTGCGTAACCCAGCCCTACGTGATGGAATTCAACCGGCCGGCGTCGGCGGACAAGCAAGCCGTGCTGGCACAGGCGGCCGGACTGGATACCCGGGGGATGAGCGACGAGATGGCGGCGGAAGCGGTGGCCGCCGTGGTGGACGAGTTCATTATGGAACTGGGTATGCCCCACCGGCTGCGGGAACTGGAGATACCCCAGGAAGACCTGCCGGAGATCGCACGGCTGACCCTGGAGGACGGCCCGTCGCGCAACAATCCGATTCAGGTTACCAGTACGGAGGAACTGCTGCCGTTGCTGGAGAAGGCGTGGTAGGGTGTCTCGAGCTTTGTCTTGTAGACTGGGTTGGTTTGACCTCGTGTAGGGTTGGGAACAAACAGCAAGGACAAAGATGGGGAATGCCGACCATACTGAGAGATGGACCTTATCGGTTTTTCTTTTATTCGGGAGATAGGGTTGAACCTCCTCACGTGCATGTGCAGCGAGACAATCAGGTTGCCAAATTTTGGCTGGATCCGGTTGTCTCGAACGCAGCGGTGGTTTGCTATCCTCTGAAATCCGCCAAATTGAGCGTATAATTGACCGGAATCAAAGCGCCTTTTGAGAGATTGGAATGTACGTTTCAATGACTGAAGTAAATGTTCCGGAAGCTATGGCTGTTTCGGCGACCGAGGACACGCTCACTGTTGATTTGTCGGATGGGCGGATAATTTCGATTCCGTTGGCTTGGTACCCTCGTTTGGTCGATGCCACCCCGCAGGAATTAGGCAAGTGGGAGTTGATTGGCGGGGGCCAGGGGGTTCACTGGCCTAATCTCGATGAAGACATCAGCGTTGAAGGCTTGCTGGCAGGTAGGAAGTCCGGCGAAAGCAGGAACTCCATCAAGCAATGGCTGGCGACCAGAAGAGCCAGCCGCGGACCCACTTTGTACGAATTGGGAGATTCAGGACAGATACAGTAACGGAACGTCTGTCGTTTCGTGGCCACCTGGCAATCTCAATCTGCTAGAATGGCGGCGCCGGCCCAGGTTGGGCTGCCTATATACAAACCCGGAACTTTAGTGGAGGTTCATAGTTATGCCATCCTTTATGGACAAGTTGACGGTAAACGGGAGTGAGATGGACATGTATGCCGCCGTCCCCGACGGCTCCGGTCCCTTTCCCGCCGTGGTTATCGCCTTTCACGTGGGCGGTATGGATGAATTTGACAAGGTTATGGCCGATCGGTTCGCCGAGGAGGGGTACGTGGCCGTGGTGCCGGACCTGTTCCACCGTTACACCGACGAGCAGCTGAACGGGCCTCGGCTGGAGCGGCTGACCTACCTGGACGACGCGGACGTTATCGCCGACATGAACGCGGCGGTGGACTTCCTGAAGGGCAACTCGGCCATCGACAACGAGCGGATCGGAGTAACGGGCTTTTGCATGGGCGGCCGAGTAGCGTGGCTGATGGCCGCGGTCAATCCCATCTTCAAAGCCACCGTACCGTTCTACGGCGGCACCATCATGGGCAAATGGGGCGACCCGGAGAAGACGCCCTTTGAGCTGTCCGACGGCATCAACTGTCCCATGTTGTTCCACTTCGGCGAGATAGACCGTAACCCGTCGCAGGAGGACATGGCCAAGCTGGACGCGGAGTTGAACCGGTTGGGCAAGGAACATACCTTCCATACCTACGCCGGCGCAGACCATGCCTTCATGGACTGGACCGGCGCGCGGCATAACGCTGAGGGGGCTGCGCTGGCGTGGCCGCGGACGATTGAGTTCCTGGACAAGCATCTGAAGGGATAAGGTTCGAGTTCATTCACGACCTGCGCCAAGGGGCACGAAACGCCGTGCCCCTATTGTTTGGCACCCTATGGAAGCCAAGTTTCGCAGTTGACGGTCGAGGACTTCACTACATGACCGGCTCATCAGCCTATACTCGCTGGACATTGGCGCTGATTCGTGGATAATTTACGCAGCAATTTCCTATGGGAGGCGGCGACCAATGACTACCACGGAAAAGAAACAGTACAGTGTGGGCGGGGTGATGCTGGACCGCCCTTTCAAGATTCGCCGGTTGGGTCACTTCGGCTTTAATTCGGACAGGATGGAAGAGTCGGTGCGGTTCTACCGGGACCTGCTTGGGTTCTATGAGTCGGACGTGCTGGACTTCAAGCAGATACCGGGACTGGAGGAAAAGCTGGCCCATATTGAGGATGGCCGGGGGGTGTTCTTCACCCACGGCAGTGACCATCACGCATTCGTGCTGTTCCCCCGCAACGTCATGGACGCCTTCGTGGCGGCCGGCGGTGGCGGCGGCGGCAAGGGTGAGGTAACCATCAACCAGATTACCTGGCAGACTGGAGCGCTGGAAGAGGTAGTCAACGGGGCGCACTTCTTCGAGGAACAGGGCATCGGAATCCAGCGGGTGGGCCGGGACATGCCGGGTAGCAACTGGCACGTCTATCCCTACGATCCTGACGGTCACATCAACGAGCTTTACTACGGCATCGAGCAGATTGACTGGACACGCCGCAGCAAACCGCGGGAGATGTACTACCGAATCTTCCACGAGGAACCTACTTTGCCCCAGATGTCGGAGGAGGCGGAAGTGGAAGAAGCGGTGGCAAAGGGCATTGACGTGTTCTCGGGCTTTCGGGGCGTTAACCAGCTTCCCGCCAAGTACGACGTGGAAGGGGTGATGCTACCCCGTCCGTTCAAGATCACCAAGATCGGCCCGGTGAACCTGTTCGTGCAGGATGTCGAGGCGTCGTTGAACTTCTATATCAACCACCTGGGCTTCATCGTCACCGAGGAGACGGAGGCCAACGGTCACCGGCTTTACTTCCTGCGGAATGGTTCGGAGCACCACAGCCTGGGCCTGTTCCCCAGGGCGCTGCGGGA
The DNA here is from genome assembly GCA_022821365.1 of Dehalococcoidia bacterium. Classification (GTDB taxonomy): domain Bacteria; phylum Chloroflexota; class Dehalococcoidia; order Lucifugimonadales; family UBA3495; genus Bin22. Next base: position 6,080 of record JAJEDS010000074.1, read on the forward strand.
GGAACTGGGCTGCAGCTCTCATACCACCAGCGCGTCCTTTGGTGTGGAAGTGGGCAGCTACAGCCAGTTGCGGAACGCGGTGGCCTTCCTGAAGGAGAACGGGATTGAGTTCAAGGAGATGCCGGCGGAACTGCACCCGGGGATCGACTATGCGGCCTACTGCGTCGACCCGGATGGGCATATGATTGAGCTGTACTACTATATGGAGCAGATTGGGTGGAGCGGGAAGCCGCGGCCTCAGGAGATGCGGCGGCAGGTACCGGCCAACTGGCCTGACGTTATTGAGCCTATGTCTGACACGTATGTGGACCAGGTGTTCCAGGGGCCGCTGGGGTAGGCGCGCCTGAGGATTCGCCGGTTGCGGTTTAGCGGGATCTGAGAGGGTAGGGGCGCACGGTCGTGCGCCCCTACGAAGTTTCCAGGCAATGAAACGGGGCGGGTTCTACACCCGCCCCTTCGGTTTATGCGGGATTGGGGGGTTACATCATTCGGCGGATGATGTTGTTGGCTTGATCCTCGCTGAGGCCCAGTTCGCGGAAGGCGAGGGGGCCGCCTTCGTCGAGGACGGGTTCGCGGCGACCAAGGCTGACGCTCTCCGGGGCCTGGAAGAAGATGCCGGTGTAGATGGTCTCACCCCACTCCATGGCCTTTTCGCAGGCCAGCTTCCAGTCGCCGGTGTTGTGCTCCTCGTCCTCCAGCTTCACAACCCGGTCCTTGAAGAAGTTGTGGGTGTTGTCCAGGTTGAAGGTCACGCAGGGGCTGAAGACATCCACCAGGGCAAATCCCTTGTGCTCGATGGCTTTCGTCATCAGGTCGGTCAGGTGGCGGACATCGCCGCTGTACCCGCGGGCCACGAAGGTGGCGCCGTTCATGATGGCCGAGGTGATGGGGTTGACGGGCATTTCCACGCTGCCGAAGGGGGTGCTCTTGGTCTTCATGCCGTCGCGGCTGGTGGGGGAGATCTGGCCGGTGGTCAGACCGTAGATCTGATTGTTCATTACGATGTAGGTAAGGTCGATGTTGCGGCGGGCGGTATGAGTGAAGTGGTTGCCCCCTATCCCGTAACCGTCGCCGTCGCCGCCGGTGACGACTACCGTGAGTTCGTGGTTGGCCAACTTGGCGCCGGTGGCTACTGCGAGGGCGCGACCGTGGAGGGTGTGCATGCCGTAGCTGTTAAAGTAGCCCGGCAGGTTGGAAGAGCAGCCGATGCCGCTGACGGCAAGAATTTCGTGGGGCTGGAGGCCCAAACCAGCCACGGCCCGTTGCAGGCTGTTAAGCACCCCGAAGTCGCCGCAGCCCGGGCACCAGTCCGGGTCCACGGCCCCCTTGAAATCGCGCGCCGTTAACGCTACGACACCAGAGTCTCCCGTGTTTCTCTCGGTAGTTGTCATCGGCCTTCCCTCTAAGCGCTGATTTGCGTGGGGGTTAATTCACCCCCATCCTGACCTTCCCCCATCAAGGGGGAAGGGTACTGTTCGGATTCACCTATACGATTACTTCCTGGTCGGGAACGAATACTTCCGTACTGCCGGCCAGCAATTCCTTCACGCCCGCGGCAATGTGATGGGGCATGAAGGGCTCGCCGTCGTACTTGCGGATGTGACCATCAACGGAAAGGCCAGTCTCGCTGCGCATATAGCGGTAGAACTGGCCTGAGTGGTTGTTTTCCACTATGAAAACCTTCTTCGACCTGGTAACTATGTCCGTAACCTCGTCGACATGGAAGGGGACGATCCACTTGATGGCCAGCTGGTTGGCGGTGACGCCCTGCTCAGCCAACAACTGGCGGGCCTCGCGGATTACCCCTTCCGTTGAGCCCCAACCCAACAGGGTTACATCGGCGTCGGCAGGGCCCTCGATTTCGGGGGGCGCAATTTCCTTGACGATGTCCTGGAACTTGCGGGCCCTCTTTTCCACCATCATGCGGCGTTTGAGGGGGTTGGTGAACTCGTCGCTGATCAGGACGGAGTTTTCATCATGCTCGTCAGTAGCCACCACGTGGACGTAGCCCGGGACGCCAGGCAGGGCCCGAGGGGATACACCGGACTCGGTGTTCTCGTAGCGCATGTACCCGTTGGAGGGCGCCGGTTCGGTGATCAGGCCGGCCCGGTCAATGTGGGGGTGCATGTTAATATCGTCCGGGTCTACGCTGAACCGGCCTTCGCCGATGAGCAGGTCGGAAAGGACGATGGCGGGGCACTGGACCTTGTCCACCAGGTTGAACAGTTCGGGCATGGTGTTGAAACAGTCCAGGGCGCTGGTGGGGGCGACGATGAAGCGCTCGAAATCGCCCTGGCTGGCGCCCAGCACCTGCCACAGATCTCCCTGGTCGTTCTTGGTGGGGACACCCGTGGAGGTGCCGGCCCGCTGCACGTCGATGAAAACGACGGGTATTTCCATCATACCGGCGGCGCCCACCGCCTCGGTCATCAGGGCGAAACCGCCGCCGGAAGTACCGCACATGGCGCGGACGCCTGTGTGTGCGGCGCCAATAGCCATGTTGGCAACGCCGATTTCATCTTCGACCTGGCGCACCATTATGCCCAGATTGCGGGCGTTGGCGGCCATCCAGTGAAGGATACCGCTGGAGGGACTCATGGGATAGGCGCAATAGAACTTGACCCCGGCTGCCGCTCCGCCCATGGCGATGGCGTCGTTGCCGGCCCAGACGGCCAGGGGCTTGCCGCCATCGGGCAGCGTGTCGTAATAGGGTACGAAGTTCTCTGAGGCGTAGTCGAAACCGGCCCGGGCGACCCTTACGTTCTCGTCGATGACGTTCTGGCCCTGGCGCTGGAAACGGAGAGAAAGGCTTTCCTCCAGAACCTCAAAGTCGACACCCATCAGGGACATGATGGCGCCGACGGCAATGGTATTCTGCACCAGGCGGTTGCGGCTTTCGCTGAGGTCGGCGACGGGCAGAGGACACATGTGGACGCCGTCGTTGACGTCCCCCGGGGTGATGTTGTCACCGTTGTAGATCACACGGCTTCCAGGCCCCATCAGATTGAGGTGCCGGTCCATTGTGTCCTGGTTCAAGCAAAGGAGCAGGTCAAGCTTGTCGCCGTGGCTGAATATTTCCTGGTCCGACACCCGCACGGTGAGGAAGATGTGCCCCCCGCGGATGATGGACTGATAAGCATTGTAGGTATATAGGTGGAGGCAACGGCGGACAAAGATACGGGCGAGAATGTCGCCCGGGGTTGCGATGCCCTGACCGGCCTCACCGCCAATACCCATGGCAAGGTCGTACTTGTTGGAAGCCATGCGGGACTCCTCGACTAGACTTCACCCATACCACACCACCCGAATCCACCCGTATATTGGGTGCTAGTATAATGCGCGGCAATGCCGGGCGCAACGTGAGAGGAAGGGCGGGCAGCGTTCAGAGGCGGTGGAAATGCCGAGGGCCCAGGGCAGACAGGCGGGTCTGCCCCTACGGCGGCCCGAGCCCCGGCCCCTGGGGTTATCCACAAATCCGCTGCGGGGGGCCAAGTTAACCAATGGTTTTTTAAATAATCGTTCCATTTGGTTCCATTTTGGCCCGTTTTGGGGTTTCGCCACGGGACCGGGCAGACACATAGGTCTGCACCTGCGGCGGGCATCCCTGGCCCCTGGAGGGCGGCCACAAGGGCCGGCCCTACGGATGGCTTCATCCCCGAGTCAGGGCGGCCACAAGGGCCGGACCTAGGGATGGCGTCATCCCCGAGTCAAGGCGGACACAAGGGCCGCCCTTACGATGGGTTAGTGTCAATGTTGTTATGGTTTTATGGTGGAGATGGGTTATGCAGGTTGGCAAGGGGGTGATGGCAGCGGGGGAATGGGGGCCTGCGGCTCGGGAGCGGTTGGCGACTTCAGCGATATTCGAAGGGATGGGGGTATTGGCCGGTGTGCAGGACGCCGCGGCGGCACTCCCCATCATCTTTGAGCTGGTGCGATTGTCGCCCATTCTTGACAGGACAAACCTTTCAAACCGATAATTCCGGTTGGCAGTTTAGCTGTCTGTATTTCCAAATTGCGCTAAGTCAGGCAGCAAAATTGGGGGAAAGGCCCAACATCCCGAAGTTCCCCGCAACGGAGGTAAGGTAAGGTGGCAAACCAGGACATAGAATTGATGGCCCACCTGATGCGCCGCGCCGGCTTTGGCGCCACCCGCGACGAACTGGAAGCGCGGGCAGCCAAGGGCTACGAGGCCACGGTGGAAGAACTGTTGAATCCGGAATCTGTAGAAGGGTCAGACCGACTGGACTTTCTGAGGTACCAGCCCGGTTTCTGGAAACCACCTACATCTGCGGGCATGGGCGGTGGCATCTGGCTGAATGACATGGTCAACACCCAGCGGGTGCTGCAGGAAAAGATGGTGCTGTTCTGGCACCATGTTTTCGCCACGGGATATTCCAAGATCGACCACTTCCACGAGGTGTTCAAGCAGATTGACATGTTCCGGGAAAAGGGCATGGGCAACTACCGGGACTTGCTGGTAGCCCTGGCCAAGGATCCGGCCATGATTTACTGGCTGGACAACTGCGACAACCACTCGTACGCGGTCAACGAGAACTGGGGCCGCGAGTTGCTGGAACTGTTCAGCATGGGCGTGGGCAATTACACGGAAGACGACGTGCGGGAATGTTCCAGGGCATTCACCGGCTGGACCATTACGCCCATGATTCCCCGCCAGGCATACGGGCGCTTTGACTGGGACTTTGAGTACCAGGAAGAGGACCACGACGACGAGGAGAAGACCTTCCTGGGCCACACGGGCAACTTCAACGGGGAGGACATTATCGACATCGTCTGCGCCCACCCGGCGACGGCCCGCTTTGTCGCCCGCCACCTTTACAACTTCTTTGTGGCGGATGAACCCCAGGTACCTTCATGGCAGGACACACCGCCCAATGACCCGGATGCCGTCGACCTGCTGGCCCAGACCTTCGTGGTTTCGGGCTATGAAATGATTCCGGTGTTGCGGGCGCTGTTCAATTCCGACTTCTTCAAGAATGCCCGTTTTGCCAAGATCAAGAGTCCCATTGAAGTGGTGGTAAGCACCCTGCGCATGGTGGGAGACTTCGAGTTCCCCGCCCCGGGCATAGGCATCCTGACCAAGGAATCGGCCTATATGGGGCAGGAACTGATGAATCCTCCCAGCGTCGAGGGGTGGCACACCGGCGCCGAGTGGATCAACAGCGGGTCGCTGATGAAGCGGATCAACTTCTCCGCCGAAATGGTGGCGAAGACGGACCGGCCGGGCATCCGGGGCATAATCAATCGGCTGAAGGAACGGGGCGACCTGAGCGCTGAGCAACTGGTGGACGGCTGCCTGGACCTGATGGGGCCGCTTACCGTGCAGGCGGAGAACCGGCAGGAGCTGGTCAACCACGTGAGCGAGTCCGGCGACCTGCGCTGGGGCGAAGCCGGCGCCGAGGACCGGGTGGCCGAAGCGCTGCAGTTAGTGGTGTCGCTGCGGGAGTACCAGTACGCATAGTGAAGGGGCGCAATCCGCAGTGGGGCGCGCCAGGAGGACTTGGATATGGTAACCCAGTTAGTGGCTGGCAGGGTGTATGACTACAGCCGCCTTATTGGCCGGGGCGCAGTCAGCGGCGCCGGTTTCAACACCCCGATAGCAATGTGGCTGGCCGGGGAGGACAAGGTCTACGTGGTCAACCGGGGCGCGGAGTATATCCCCGGGGCTGCGTGGAACCGGAATGTGCACGGGGCACGGGTCGGGGTCTTTTACATTGGCGGCGAAGATGAGGACGAAGAGTGGCTCAGCGAGTTCGGCAAGTATGGCGACGCCGACGGCGAGATCATCTGGCCGGCGGGGGTGGCCCTGGATTCCAAGGGGAACGCATTTGTTACCGATGAATGGCTGAACCGGGTGAACATCTTTGACGCCGAGGGCAACTTCGTTACCCACTGGGGCAGCACGGGCAACGAACCTGGGCGGTTGCTGGGCCCCAACCGCATTCGAATCGACTCTGATGATATGGTGTACGTATCAGACGGACGTAATCACCGAGTGCAGAAGTTTGCGCCGGACGGGACATACCTTTCGGGCTTCGGCAGCTTTGGCGACGGCGAGGGTCAGTTCAACAGTCCCTGGGGATTCACGCTGGGGGGCGACGGCTATTTCTACATTGCCGACACTAAGAACAACCGGGTGCAGAAGCTTTCCACGGACGGCGAGTTCGTGGCCGAGTTCGGTTCCTACGGCACGGGCAGGGGCCAGCTTAACCGTCCCGCGGACGTGGCAGTGGATCCGGACGGCGATGTTTACGTGGCGGACTGGGGCAACAACCGGGTGCAGGTGTTTGGCCCTGACGGAAAATTCCTGACCAGCTTCATCGGCGACGCACAGGAGCACTCCAAGTGGGCCAGGCCGGTCTTCTCGGTGAGCCCGCAGGCCATCAGGCGCCGGCGAGAGGTAAAAGACCTGTCGATAGAATGGCGGCTGGCCATGCCGGCGGCGGTGGAGTATGACGCAGTCCACGACCGGGTGATGATTGCCGATACCCAGCGCAACCGGATACAGATCTACAGCAAAGTCAAGGACTATTCGCTGATAGCCAGGAACCTGTAGGCCGCTGCAGGTCCGGCTATGGTCTGTCGAGCGACTTGGGGCCGGGGCAACCCGGCCCTGTTGATTTACTGCCAGGCAAAGTGATACCAACTGTTGGGGTGTTGCCAGTGGAACTGCCCATAATCAGACCGGAAGACGAGGCAAGGTATATAAGACTGGCCTATGATAATCCGAACATGCTCTGCTCGGAGGCTCCACCGGAAATTCTGAGGGATTCGTCCTTTTCGGGGGAGGAACCTACATCCTTCATCCTGGATTTTTTCTCCACCGGCTACAATCAATGGCACCTGAAAGCGCGGGGGTTCCGGCTGGACTTCGACCCGGAGCGGGTAACCCGGGGGGCGATAGTGCTGTGGCACCGGGCCTGCGACCTGTACACGTGCCTGGAATATGACCGCCCGAATGACGACTGGGAGAAGGAGTTCTTTTCGGATGAGGGGCTTTATGACTAGGCTTTCCTGGTAGCATCTCAGCCTTAGCTGTCCACACGGAGATTTTGCCATGAAATTTGGATTTGCCCTGTCCGGGCGCGGACCGCTGGCAGAACCCGACGCATTGTCGGCCATTGCCCGCAAGGGGGATGAACTGGGGTTTGAGTGGCTGCTTACCGGCGATCATATCGTGGTGCCCAACAGCATCGATTCAACCTACCCCTATACGGAGGGCGGAGAGTTTCCCGGGTCGGCCTCGGGGGTGGCGATGGAGCAATTGACGGTCCTGTCGTTCCTGGCGGGACAGACCAGTAACATCAAGCTGGTTACCAGCGTGATGATTGTGCCGCACCGGAACCCGATGGTGGCGGCCAAGGCGCTGTCCACCCTGGACGTTTTGTCCAAGGGCCGCCTGGTGGTGGGAGTTGGCGCCGGGTGGATGCGCGAAGAATTTGAAGCCCTGGGACTGCCGCCCTTTGAGGAGCGGGGCGCGGTTACCGACGAATACATAATGGCATTCAAGGAACTCTGGACCAGCGACAATCCGACCTTCGACGGGAAGTACTTGAGCTTTTCTGACATGACCTTCCTCCCCAAGCCAGTACAGAAACCGCACCCGCCCATCTGGGTGGGAGGAGAAAGCCGGGCCGCCATCAGGCGCGCCGGGCGGGTTGGCGATGGCTGGTATCCCATCGGGTCCAACCCCCAGTTTCCCATGGCTGACCCTGAGGCGCTGGCGGAAGGGATGCGCAGACTGGCAAGGCAGGCAGAGCGCGCAGGCCGGGACCCATCCGAGATCGAGGTAATCTTCAGGACCCATGACTACAGGCTGGAGCGAGAAGGGATTTCCGGGGACCGAGCCTATTTTTCCGGCAGCGTGGAGCAGATTGCCGCAGACATTCACGCCTACGAAGAACTGGGCGTTTCCGGCCTGGTAATTGACCTGGGGCGTATCAGCAGGGATGTGGATGACGTGGCGCGTCACCTGGATGATTTGGCGACGCGGGTTATTCCCGGGGCTTAGGGCGGGGGAAGACTGGCGCCGTGGTGGTTAAGCTGAGGTAAGAGCGGATTAGCCGACTCGAAAGACAGACGCGATGCAGAGGGGCAGACCTTCGTGCCTGCCCCGATGTCTTGTCAGCAATTGCGTTTGGAGATAGTGAGATGATCAGCCTGCGACGGCCCACGTTGGATGATTCAGTCGCCATTGCGCGGGTGCAGGCGTTAAGCTGGCAAGCTACATACCGGGGGATGGTGCCGGACGAGTTTCTGGACACCATTGATGTGGATGCCTGGGCAAAACGGCACCGGGGAACCATGTCGAAGGATCCCGAGAATTTTGCATCTTACGTTGCGGAGGAGGACGGTAAGATTGTGGGCTGGGCGTTGGGCGGACCGAACCGCGATCAACGGATGATATACTCGGCCGAACTCTTCACTATTTATCTCTTGCCGGGTTACGAGAGACGGGGTATTGGCCGGATGCTGATGAACGCGATGGCGAAGGCGTTGATGAGTTTTGGGTTCGATTCGATGGTTGTGTGGGTATTGACGGATAACAAGGCAGCACGTGAGTTCTATGAGGCGCTGGGAGGCGTATATGTGGTCAGGGGGGTAATGGACCTGGATGGGACTGATGTGCCGGTAGTTTCTTACGGATGGAGGGATTTGAGGGCGTTGCTGATGGCGACGGTGTAGTTAGATCGAGGGACCAGGAACTGGTGGCCGCTGGTTTCAGAGTTAGCGTTTGAGGCGAATGAGGCGACTGCCAGGATGGAACCTGCCGGAATAAAGCATGGGTCCATCCACATCCTGGGATGCCTACGGTATTTCCAAGGCAATGGCATTTGGAGGCTTCTTTTTACCACAGAGGCGCAGATTAACCGGAGTTGCACGGAGAATCCCCCTGCTTCTCCGCGTACTCTGCGCCTCTGTGTCTCTGTGGTGAGAAACAGATCGGGATAAATTCGGGCGGACCGGTCTTTCCGGTACTAATGCGATTGGCCTGACGGTAATTCCCTATGGTATTTCCCTACTCTACCGATTATGATACGGCTATACTCGCAGGCGCATACAATTTTCGTAACAGGAGGGAAGGGCATGGCAGGAAACTATACTATTTCCATTGGCACCGTGGGCGGTGGGCTGTCCTGCAGTCCCGACGGGGGAGAATCGTGGAACCGCATCCGCAACCCGATTCCGTCGGAATGCAACGTCCGCGCGCTGGCCGTTTATCCCAATGACCCACATCGGCTTATCGCTGGCACAGACGTGGGCATTTATCGCAGCGACGACAACGGCATGACCTGGTTTGACCTGGAAGCGCCTGTCGGCGACCTGCAGGTCTGGTCGGTAACAGTTGACCCTGAAGACTCGGACATTATTTTCGCCGGCACCCGTCCCGATGCCTTCCGTTCCAGGGACGGCGGCAAGAGTTGGGAACAGTTGGCGCTGGGCGTTACCTTGCCCTGCCCGGTGGGCATTCCCCGCACCACCAACATGATCGTTGACCCCCGGGACCACCGCACGGTGTGGGCAGGCATCGAGGTGGACGGCATCTACAAGAGCCTGGACGGTGGGGACAACTGGATTCACCTGCCGGACCTGGGCCCCGACCCCTTCCACGGCGACATCCACGGCATGACCCTGCGTTTCAGCGACCGCGGCGCGTCGGTCCACGCCACCACTCCCTTCGGGATTTCCACCAGCACCGACGAGGGCGAAAGCTGGGAACTGCACGAGTTCCCCCGGTTCCACGAGGCCGACATGCGCTCTTACTGCCGGGGAATGGCCATCAAGCCCGACAACCCCGAGGTGATGTTCGTGGGCAACGGCGATTCCATTCCCGGCGTTACCGGCGCCATCCAGCGCTCCACCGACGGCGGGGCTTCCTGGCAGGTGGCCAACCTGCCCCAGGAACCGAACTCGGTGGTCTACTGGTTCGGGGTCCACCCGGACGTGCAGGACGTGGTGGTGGGCGCCAGCCTCTACGGCTATGTGTACGTCAGCGAGGACGGCGGCGAGAACTGGCAGAAGCTGCAAAAGGAGTTCGGGGAGATCCGTTCGGTGGCGTTGACGCCCAATTAGGGCTGTTTGACAAGGTCGGCATGAGCGGTAGAGATCGGTTGTGATTAGCAGGGGCAGGTGTGCGGCCTGCCCCTTTGCGCTACGGCTTAAGAGAATGAAATTTGAGGCATATTCATACCTTGGTTGAGGAGGTTTTATCATGGCATTCAAGCTTAACCATGTGCATTTGAAGAGTCCCAACCCCAAGGATACGGCCGACTTTTACGTGAACAACCTGGGGGCGACGGTGGTGGCGGAGACGGCCAACGGCGGGTTCCGGCTGGACCTGCACGGCCTGCCGCTGAACGTTACCGGCAAGATTGACAGCCAGACTCACGATCAGGTCTTCGGCATTGAGCATATCGCCATTGACACCGACGACATTGACGGGACGGTGGAGGCGATGAAGGCCGGCGGAGCCAAGATTACGGAGGAGACCCAGGTGGGCAACGGGCGGCGGGTGTGCTTCTTTGAGGGACCGGAGGGTGTGTGCCTGGAAGTGCTGGAGATGCAGGGGTAGGTTATTCAAGCATGGATGGACAGGATTTACAGGATGGGGTTGGTCTCTAGCCGGGAAACCAGCCGGGCGAGCGTCAGAAAGTCCTGACCTTCCTGTTCATCCATGTATGGCTCTGGTCAGGCCGGCCAGATTCGGGTTCCCAGGCTGGGAGAGTGGGGGGCGTGGACCAGGTTGGCGACGACACGGTGGGAGAATTCGGCGTCGGTGTCGATAAAGTGGTTTTCCACGTCTTCAAGGGTCAGGAACTCGTACAGGATGGCGTGCTTGGCCCAGCCGACGATGGAAACCAGCTTTCGGGCGCCAATGCACCCGGGCATGGGGCGCATGAGGGGCAGGCGGGAGCGGGAGTACCAGGTTCCCATTTCGTCCTCGTTTTCCAGGGCGTTGATGTTGAAGCTGCCGAACTGGATAACGGGGCCTGGCGTAATACCGGGTTGGCGGGCCTTGTACTCGGGGCCGTTGACCCGTTCCTCTTCAAGGAAGATGCAATACCGAATGTTCTGCCGGCGGTCGAACATTTCCAGAGTCCGCTTGTCTGCCTTCGCCCGCAGCTCCTGGATGCTAGGGTCCACGAAGGTGTGGGGTGATTCCGATCCGAACAGCAACAGGTACTGGTTGCCGCTGGGAACGCCCGGGTCCTCCACTCCAGGGTCGTCGACGTGCACCAGGCGGGAATAGGTTTGAGCCTCCCGCTCCGGTGTCATGATGTTCTGCTGGTGGCAAGCCCACATGTAACCGGGACGTTGCAGCGCCCGGGGTATGTATTCGTCGTGCAGCCAGGACAGGTACTCGTCCTTTCCTTCCTCAGGCAGGTCATACCAGATTGCCCATATTCCTCGGTCCATTTCGATTGCTCCTCCGCTTTGGGGTTGGCCCAGTCTAAGGTGCGGGTTCCGAGTCTGTCAAAGAGTTGCTCTGTAACCGGCTACCCCGAGTAGCGCGCCACTTCAGCATTTCGCCTGGTGTGTCGGTAGCGTTCCGATTCAGGTGGTCTTGCCATGGGACCGGGGCAGGCACACAGGTTTGCCCCTACTATTCTCGCGGAGACCACCTGAACCGAAACACCATCCTTGCTCATTCATTTTCCTTGACAACGAATACGGCCCTACCTACAATCCCGGAGTCCCGATGACCCTTTTCAGTTTTGCAAAGGGTAAGCCGACATTCTGCTGTCGCAGTAAGGAGCCACGAATGTCCACAGAGATGTTCTCCCCCGGATTCAGCCGAATCGTGAAGCCTGACGCCACCCTGGAAAAAATTTCCGGCGGCCACATTTTTACCGAAGGTCCCGTGTGGAACAACAAGGAAAAGTTCTTCGTCTGGACAGATATCATCGACAATAAAATCTGGAAATGGACGCCGGGAAAGGGGTCGGAGATTATAATGCATCCCTCGGGCAAGGCCGACGGGATGTGCTACGACCACGAGGGACGGCTGCTGGTGGCCGGCTGGAGCAGCCGCACCGTGTGGCGGTGGGAGCATGACGGTTCCACCACGGTGCTGGCATCCCACGTGGACGGGAAGAAGCTGAACACCCCCAACGACATCATAATGAAGTCGGACGGGATGGTGTATTTTACAGACCCGTCCAACGGCATTCGCAACGTGGGAATGGAAAGCGAAGATGTGCAAAAGTACGTAGACTACGAGGCGGTGTACAAGCTGGACCTGAGCGACGGCAACCTGACCCTGCTGGCCGATGACTACATTAACTGCAACGGGCTTTGCTTCTCGCCTGACGAGTCGCTGCTTTACATAAACGACACGGCCCGGCGGCACATCCGCGTTTATGACGTGCTGGACGACGGGAACATTGGCAACGGGCGGCTGTTCGCGGAGCTTTTTCACGACGATCACGGGGCACCCGACGGGATGAAGGTGGACGTGGAGGGCAACGTCTACTGCACTGGACCGGGTGGCGTGTGGGTAACCGATCCGCAGGGCAGCCACCTGGGACGGCTGCTGATTCCCGAGGACTGCGCCAACTTTGGGTTCGGCGACCCGGACTACCGCACGATCTACTTTACCGCCCGGAGTTCCATCTACCGGATGAGGGTGGAAATCCCCGGGCTGCCCACCTATCCCATACCGGGGATAAGCGACTAGCCACTCATCCACGAGAAGACACGAACTTTCGCAAATATCGCTAACGAGGGTCGCGTTTCCATCAAGGGGTTCTTCGTATAAAGCGAGGGCAGCCACAAGGGCTGCCCCTACGCGCTGTTCTAATCCAATCAGCCAGGGTGCAACGATACTCAATCCGGAGAAACAGATGAATTGGGAATTTGAACTGGTAGCCGGGCCGGACGGCAACAGAGCCGACGGGCCGGCGTGGGATGGGGATAGACTGCTGTTCACCACCGTATCCGTCCCGTCCAACACCATCCATAACAAGATTCTGCGGTATGATCCCGGAACCGGCGAAGTCTCTGACTACCGCCGTTGGACAAACCGAGTGGTGGGTCTGACCTTTTCGGCGGACGGCACCCTGTATGGGGCGCAGAGCGGGGCCAGGCGCATTTTGCGGTACAACGGGGATGGGTCGGCGTCGGTTATGGCCTACAAGATTGACGGCAAGTACCACAACCAACCGAAGGACCTGGCCATCGACAGCAAAGGGAGGATATGGTTTGCAGATCCGGTGTGGGGGCCGCCGGTAGTCGGTGGTTTACGGGACTATGAACTGGCGCCCTACTCCATTGACTATCGGGCGGTGCTTCGTATCGAGACACCCAACAAGGACGCTCCGCTGACTCGGATGACATACGACACCACTACACCGCTGGACGTGGCCCTGTCGCCCGATGAAAGCACCCTTTACGTGGCGGAAAGCAGCGAGGAACCTGAGGGCAAGCGGGAACTTCGGGCCTACCCTATCAACGGCGACGGTACGCTGGGTGAACACCGGGTATTGCACAGTTTCGGCGCCGACTACCGGGGTATCCACCGGGGTATCAGCGGCATGTGCCTGGACACTGACGGCAACATAGTCGCCTGCGCGGGGTGGGAGCAGAGCGGTCCCGGCCCGATGATTTACGTCTTTTCTCCCACGGGGCAGGTCTTGGAGACCCAACCGGTCCCAGCGGAACCTACCAACTGCGCCTTCGGCGGGCCTGAACTTACCGACCTGTACGTTACCACCACCGAAGGGCATTTGTACCGGGTGGGGGATACGGGCCGGCAGGGGTGGCTGCTTTATCCCAGGTTGGGATAGTGCGCCGGAACGGGAACTTGACTGGCAGGAGGGGCCAATGGTAACGGAGGCGTTCCGACCCGAATTCAGGCGGCTGGTGCCGGAGGACGGGGCCTTTTCCAGGGTGGCGACGGGCCTCACCTTCACCGAGGGACCCGTCTGGAATTACCGGGAAG
>JAJEDS010000037.1 GCA_022821365.1 Dehalococcoidia bacterium
TATGTGGCCGCCTCCATGGAACAAGCCCGAAGGGAGGCCGAGGCCGGGATCATGTCTTCCTTCATCTTCAACGACCCCTTCCGCGGCCGCCAGGTGTTCACCAATCCGGATGAAGAGTTGGATTCCTCCGTAAAGCTGGATTGGGATTTCCTGGAACCCCGAACCTTGCTGGTAGGCTCCCCCGAAAATGTGGCCGAAAGGGTCCAGGAGTTGCGCGAAGTTTGCAACCTGGACTATTTGCTGGTGGAGTTCGCCCACCCCGGCCTTTCCCTGGTCCAGACGCTGCGTAACCTGGAAAACTTCGGGACAAAAGTGATGCCCGGATTCAACGGTGCGACCTGAAACCTTGCTTCCAGTTTGTTCTTTGCGGGTTCTTGCCTGCCAACTGGACAGGCAATCTCTGAAGCAACGTAACCGTAGTCAGCGCGGCTGGCCGGAAAGGCCTTTTACGTGGTAGCTGTGCCAATGTGCTAAAATAGCCCCCGGCTTTCCCCACTCCATCCCAGCGGGAGGTGCGCTATGGCCGGTAATCGGGTTACGGTGGGCAACGTCGAGATTACGTCCCTCTCCGACGGCATTCTCGAATTCGACCTCTGCAATTTTTTCCCCAACCACAAGTCCGACGACGAATGGCAGGGCTACCGCCAGCACCTGGTGGACGGCCACAAGGTCCGGTTCAACCTGGCCTCCTACCTCATCCGCTCCGATGGACGCACCATCCTGGTGGACACAGGCATGGGCGCCCGCCCCGCTGACGCTCCCGACACCCCCTGGGGTGAGTTGATGAACGACTTCCAGTCTCACGGCGTCCGCACCGACGAAATAGATATGGTGGTGATGACTCATCTGCACCGGGACCACGTGGGCTGGAACCTGGCGCCCCCGGCCCAGGAAGGCGGCCAGTACGTCCCTACCTTCCCCAATGCCCGCTACTGGTTCAGCACGAAGGACTGGGAAGCCTGCCACGACCCCGACGTCATGCCCACCCGATTCCCCAACGCGTCCACTACCGTCTGGCCTTTGCAGGACCTGGGGCTGATCGAGTTCATGGACGGTGAACACGTCCTGACTTCCGAGTTGAGCGCCTTCCCCACGCCGGGCCACACCCCGGGCCATATGAGCATCATGGTCAACTCCCAGGGCGAACGGGCCATAATCCTGGGCGACGCCATTCACAACCAGGCCCAGGTCAACGAACCCGACTGGGAGTCCCGGGCCGATATGGACCCGGAACAGACCCGCATCACCCGCCGCAAGCTGATGGACCAGCTTGAGACCGAGAATATCCTCGGCATAATCGGCCACTTCCCCTATCCCGGCTTTGGCAAGGTAGTCCGGGCGGACGGCCGCCGCTATTGGCAGGCCCTGTCCTTCTGAATCCGGGTCTTTCCGAATTAGTCCCTTCCCTCTCGGTGAGGGAAGGCCAGGATGAGGGTGAACCCTGTTATCTATTGCAAGGGATGTAAGTCGATCAAGAATATTCCAGACCGAACTTTCTACCCTTGTGTCCATCCTTATGTCCATCCTGGACCGGGAAAACTCAAACACTTACAGGTGACAATTAATGAAATTCGGCCTTTTCCATTCAGTCCAGTTGCCCGACCCCGCAAAACAGAACCAGTATTACCGCGATGCCCTGGAGCAGGTGCTCTGGGCGGAGCAATTGGGCTACGATTCGGTCTGGATGACCGAGCACCACTTCTCCCGTCACGGCATAGTTTCCGCCTCGCTTACGGTGCTGGGCTACCTGGCCGGCCTCACCAGTTCCATCCGACTGGCCACCGCCGTTACCGTTCTCCCCTTCCACAACCCCATCCAGATCGCCGAAGAGGCCGCCACCGTGGACCTGCTGAGCAATGGCCGCCTGGACCTGGGAGTGGGCCGGGGCTACCAGTGGGGGGAGTTCCACAAGCTGAACATTCCCATGGACGAGGCCGACCGCCGCTTCCAGGAGTCCATGGACGTGATGGCCCGGGCCTGGACCTCCGACGAGCCCTTCGACCACCGGGGCGATTTCTGGACCTTCAACGATATGACGGTGCTGCCCAAGCCCGTGCAGGACCCGCACCCGCCCCTGTGGGTCGCCGCCGCCAGCCCCGGCAGCATGGACCGCATCGCCCAGAACGGCTGGAACCTGCTGGTGGGCCAGGGCCTTACCTTCGATCAGGTGGGGGAGCAGGTGGCCTATTTCGGTGGAGCCGTGGGTGAGACCGGCGAGGATTTTGATCCTTACCGCGTCAAGGTGGCCCGGGCAATGTACACTGCACCGACACGGGAACAGGCCCGCGAGGATGCCGAGGTCCCCTTCATGTGGTTCAAGACCACCGGCGACGAGGTGGGCGCCCCCCCGGAACGCCGCGGCGAGTTGCTGCCCGAGAACTACCAGGCCTACCGCCGCCGCTTTGCCGCCGAGACTACCTTCGACTTCGACGATATGTCGGAAAAAGTTATCCTCTTCGGTTCTCCCGAGGACGTGGCCGAGCGAGTGGAACGGCTGAAGAAGTCCGGTGTCAAGAGCGTTATCTTCTTCACCAACTACGGGGGCATTGAAAGCCAGAAGGTCAAGGATTCCCTGGAACTCTTCGCCACCGAGGTGATGCCCCACTTCCAGGACTAATTTCCGCGGCTATTTGGGGGTCGAGGACGCCTTTCCAGAGGCGTCCTCGATTCTTTTTCGGGCCAACTCAAAATCGTAACAGTCGAATTCAATCATCCGTGCGTATTCGTGCAGCTTCATGGATGGGCGCTCATGGCTTCGATTGTCTTTCGCTTTCCGACGGTATTCCCGACATCGCCACCATACCGTTGGCGTTCCCCCTGCACTGAACTGGCCCTGTACGCTGGCTTCTACCTGGTCTACCTGCTTACGCGGGGCCTGGTGTTTGAAGGTGACCGCCAGGCTCTGGCTAACGCGGAGAGGGTAATTGCACTGGAGAGTGGCGTCGGGGTCTTCATCGAACCGGCCGTCCAGCAATGGGCCCTGGCCCACGCTCAGCCGCTGGCAGTGGTATTCAACTGGGTATACATCGTCACCTACTGGCCAGTCATATTGGGGTTGGCCCTGCATCTCTACCTGGTCCGCCCCTCTCTGTATGTCAGGTACCGGACACTGATCGCTGTCCACCTGTGCCTGGCTCTTCTGCTGTTCGTCGTCTTTCCCGTCGCCCCACCCTTCAAGACCGGCCTGCTGGTTGATACCATTCAACTCTACGGCCCTGGCATTTATGGCAGCGAGTCCATGGCAGTCTTCTACAACACCAATGCCGCCGTGCCCAGCCTCCACTTCAGCTGGACCTGCATTTTGGCCTGGCTTTTCCTGCGAGAATGTAAGCGATGGTACCGCTACCTGGGCTTGGGTTACCCGCTGGTCACGCTGGCGGCCATAGTGGTTACCGGCAATCACTATTTCCTGGATGTGGTGGCGGGATTGGCGCTGGTGGGGGTGGCGCTGGTATCGCTAAACGTGGCGAGGAGGGCTAAACACGGCTGGAGTACAACCATTCAGAGTAGACATAGCAGGCCTGCCGGCACTTTTGATCCCATTGACCGGCATCCGGTTTAGAGCGTGGGCTGGCGCCGGCAAGGGGATGGACTATTGGTCCTAACGGCGGTTAGTCCCATACACTCACCAGGCGGGTCTATCTCGTCGGCTTCTTGTCTTGCTGGCCGGGAGGTGGCTCGTCAAATGGCCGGCCTTCCCGCTGGGCTTCCTGCATCCTTTCGTGCCATGCCTCCCATTGTCTGACCTTTTTTGTTGCCTCTTCTTCCTTCCGCTTGTCTCTCTCCTTGAGCCATTGCGCCAGCATGACACCCTCCAAAGCCACGTATGTGGTTGCCGCCATGTTCAATATGTTAGCGGTCATGCCTCTCTGGACCGCCAACTCTACCTGGACGGCATTCTCCGATGACTGGTAAACACGCTCATCCCATATGGTCAAGCCGAGGAACATCAGGTACTGAAAGGCTAAAATCCCACCGTACCAGCGGCCCAGATGACCTGGAACGCTCCAAATGGACTGTCTTTCCTGAGCTTGTGTTTGCCTGCCCTCTTGCACCATAGCACCGCCTGAGTGAGCCTGGCAAGATTATGGGCCTGGCGGCATTGCGTCCCGCTACCCCCTGTTGACAGTAGTTATCCGAGGTAAACTGGTGAAAGTAATTAACCTGGGAGGCTGCGCCTAGTCCTGCGGTATCTGCCCCCACAATGGATGACGGAAAGTCGGGGCCAGGGCGGGGTTCATATCTTCCCGCCGGCGGGCCGGCGTGGCAGGTTCGGCTTCTGCGTACTCTTCCGCAGCCCTCGACCGGCGATAGGCGGCGGCCGGCTGCTTCCGGGGAGGCAGGCTGTTCAGATGCCGCGCCAGGCCCTCCAGGCTGTTCAGATTATGCACCGGCAAGAAGTCGTCCACGTAGGGCAGCGCCGCCTGCATTCCCTGCGTAAGCGGCTGGTAGTTGGGGGAGCCCAGCAGGGGATTAAGCCAGATCAGGCGGTGGCAGCTGCGCTGCAGCCTCGACATCTCCCGGGACAGCAGTTCCGGTTCGCCCCGGTCCCAGCCGTCGGAAATAACCAGTACCACCGGCCCGCTGCCCAGCGTTCGCCGCGCCCAGGTGTAGTTGAAAGTCTTGACGGCCTCGCCGATGCGGGTGCCCCCGGCCCAGTCGGGCACGGCCCTGGCCACCTCGT
This sequence comes from Dehalococcoidia bacterium, assembly GCA_022821365.1. Classification (GTDB taxonomy): domain Bacteria; phylum Chloroflexota; class Dehalococcoidia; order Lucifugimonadales; family UBA3495; genus Bin22. The sequence goes on from JAJEDS010000037.1 coordinate 4,685, forward strand.
TCACCGCCTCGTCCACTCCCCGATAGTTCAGGTAGCGGGTTATCCGCGTGAGGCGGGTGGCGAAAAGGAAAGCCTCCACCCTGCCCAGGTCTCCGGCGATGGTGTGGATGAAATGCAGCAGCAAGCGGGTGTACCGCTCCATGGACCCGCTGACATCGCAAATCAGCACCAGGGGACGGGTCTTTTCCCTCGGCTGACGGTGGGATAGCTCCAGCAGTTCTCCGCCGTACTTCAGGTTCTCTCGGAAGGTGCGCCGCCAGTCCAGGGCATCGCCCGCACCCACCTGCGTGCGTCGTGTCCTGCGCCGCCCCAGGTCCCATGACAGTTCCGCCATCATGGAACGGGCCTGGGAAATTTCGCTTGGGGTGTAGTCGGCGAAGTCCTTCTGCCGCAGCACCTCCCTCGCGCTGTAGGTCTGGCTCATGTCTATGCCGGGCATCCCTTCGGGCATATCGCCCACCAGGTCTCCCCCTTCCTCGTCGCCGGTAATGGGCGGCCCGACCTGGGGATTACGGTAGCGCCGTTCCTCACCCATGCTGCGCAGGTCGCTGGTGCTGATGCCGTGGGCGGGGCGTCGCCAGAAAATCTGGAAGGCGTCATCGAACAGGGGAAAGTCCTGCTTCCGGTGCACCAGCAGGCAGCGTGCCGCCGCCCGAAAGTCCTGTCTCCGGCCAATGGGTATGGTCTCGGTGGCCCGCACCAGGTCCAGCATATTGCCCGAACCAAAGTCCAGCCCCAGCCGCCGCAACGTCTCCCCGAAGAGCATCAGGTTGTGAAGAATGTGGCCGTCATTTTCCTGATTAGCGGTCATGTCAATTCAATCGTCAAGGATACACAGGAAAACTGGCCGGAAACACAAACCCACCTTCCTGAAGTCAAGCAATCCTGTAAATCCTGTCCATCCATGTTTGAATAAAGCCTAACCCCGCCGACCCCCTCGGCGTGGCCCCCGATTCAGCGAACGCTCCAGGATGTTCCGCACTGGTTCGCCCCGCACCACTTCAATGTCGTCCTGGTACTTCAGCATTATCCCCAGCGTATCGTCAATCACCTCGGCGTCCAGCTCCGTCTGGTTCAGGGCCAGCAGCGCCGACGTCCAGTCAATGGTCTCGGAAACTCCCGGTATCTTGTACAGCTCCGTCTCCCGCAGTTCCTGGATGAACCCCGTAACCTGTTGCGCCAGCCGTCGCGGCGCATCGGGCAGCTTGGCGCTGATGATCTGCAACTCCTTTTGGTAGTCGGGATAGTCAATCCAGTAATACAGGCACCGCCGTTTCAGCGCGTCGTGTATTTCCCTGGTGCGGTTCGACGTGATGATGACGATGGGCGGGTGGACGGCCCGGTAGGTGCCAAGTTCCGGTATGGTTATCTGGAAGTCGGCCAGCATTTCCAGCAGGAATCCTTCGAATTCCTCGTCTGCCCGGTCCAGCTCGTCAATCAGCAGCACGGGCGACTTCTCCCGGCTCTCGTCAATGGCCTGTAGCAGGGGCCGCTTGACCAGGAACCGCTCGCTGAACAAGTCGTCTGTTGCCGCTTCCCGGTCCACGTCCCCCGCAGCTTCCAGCAGCCGTATTTCCAGCATCTGGCGGGTATGGTTCCATTCGTAGACCGCGTGGTTGATGTCCAGACCCTCATAGCACTGCAGCCGGATCAGTTCCGTGTCCAGCCCCTTGGCCAGGGAGCGGGCGATTTCCGTCTTCCCCACTCCCGCTTCCCCCTCCAGGAAGAGGGGGCGTTGCAGTGTCAGCGCCAGGTAAATGGCTACGGCCAATCCGCGGTCAGTTACATACTGTTGGTCCCGCAGCAGGCTCTGGACCTGGTCTATGGATGTGGGAACGGTGTCGGTGGTGGTCAAGATAAGTTCTCCATTGGTTAGACGAATACTGACTTCAGATTGATAAAGGTAGGCACTGGCTGTCTGCCCCTATTCTATCCCATCGAGTGCGCACATTCACACGCAAGCTCAGTTGGAAGGAAGGGCATACTCATTAGTGAAATAGTCCCGCACCAATCCCCTCAGTCTGGTCCAGTGGTCTCCCAACGATTCCTTTTCCGCTTCGGAAAGCTGGTTGTAATACTTGCCCAGATCGGGAAAATACCACAACGGAAAAACCCAGAACCCCGGCGCGTGGGGTCCCGGCTCCGCTTCCCTGGCAATCACTCCGCTGCTCCCCGTCAGTTCCCAGGACTTCAACGGTCGGCCTGAGTCGGCAATTGCCAGGGCTTCCACCCACGAAGCTTCCCTGGCTGCACCGTCAGCATTGCCCAGCAGCTCCAGCAGCTCCAGCAGGCGGCTTCTGCGTTCCTCATCGTCGGCGGCGGGGCCGGCAAACCGGTGAGTGTACCGGCTCTCCCAGTTGGCCCCCAGGGATGGCACCACCAGCCCCCCGTCGCTCGCTATGGCCGGCATTCCGGCCAGCCGCGACCACTCCACCGCCTTCTCCACGGCAATAGCTTCGTGCGTGTCAGCAGTCTCATCCGGGTCGGCGGCTAGGCCCAGTTCGGTGGGAGTGACGGGACTCAGGGGCAGCCCCTCCAGCAGATCCCGCAGGGCGTCCTGCTTGGCCGGATTGCCCGTAGCCAGCAGGATGGGGATTTGATTATCGGAAGTAGCCATTAGTGCGGGCTGGCAGGTTACAAGATGCGGGCAACGGCCCGGGCGGCCGCTCCGTCCCCGTCCTTCAGCTTGATGGGCAGGGCCCACAGTTCAAACTCGCGGCCTACCAGTTGGTCCAGGTTAATCAGGTTCTCGATAAGGGGAATGCCCCGCCCCAGCAGCAGGCGGTGCACCGGAAAGTCGTTGATGGTGGACTGGGGTGTGGGCGGATGCTTGTCGATAGGGAAGTCCACTGAGACTGCATTGACGCCGTTGTCCGCCAGGTATTCGGCCCCATCATTACCCAGGTAAGGGCCCTGGGAGTAAAACCGCACCCCCCCTGACTCGGCGGCGGCCCACCCGGTGAACAGCACCACGATCTTGTCTTTGACCGCTTCAGGAGTGCCACCGGCCCCCTGCAAATCGGCAACCGAAAGGGGTGTCAGTCCCTCCGCCACTTCCCGCAGGTCCAGCAGCAGCGCCGGCCCCATATACCGGTTCAGGGGCATATTCTCCACGGTAGTGGCGTCGGCGTGAAAATGGTATGGAGCATCCACGTGGGTGCCGATGTGGGTGGCCAGCGTCAACTTGGTATTGGAGCGGGCGTGGGACTCGTGGGTGTGCAGCGGCTCGGTGCAGACGCCGATCAGTCCCGGCACCGGCACCACCCGGTCGCTGCCCAGGGTCAGGGTAAGGTCAATAAGTTCGGTCAAGTCAATTCCCCTTTTTGGTTAGGTGCGTGGCCTCTTAAGGTTGGGATTTTACCCTAACGCAAGCCTCAATCGCCTTCTCCCACTCGTCCAAGTCGAAGAAGTGCGGCCCTGCCCCGCCGTGATAGACCACCCGCCCGTCGGGGCCGATCAGGTACAGCCGCTCCGGAGCCGCGCCGTAGGCTTCGTCTATGGCGTTGTCCATTTCCTCTATCAGGACGGGCAGTCCGATGTGCAGGTCAATGCTGCAGGACTGGGCCACTTCCTCCCGCTCCTCGTAGCTCTGGTGCTGCCGGAAAAGGACCCCTTCCTGGATGTTGCTGTCCGTCTGCCACCCGTCGGTGGGGTGGGCTTCCTGGACATATACCACGAAGAACTCCACCCGGTCCCGGTACTGCTGGTAAATCTTGGTCATGCGCTCAGACTGGGCGCGGAAGGGGGGTCAAGTGTAGCTGCCAAAGGCCAAGGCCACGGGCCTTTGGCCCCGGAAGTCCGACAGCCGCACCCGTTCCTCCGAACCCAACCGCTTCAGGTTGAAGTCGGTGGGCAACTCTCCAACCTTGGGGCCAGTCTCGTCACGCGCCAGCGTAGCTTCCAGCGCAGATAGGACTTCCTCCGGCAAATCTTCCTGCCAGCCCTCCAGGATTTCCCTGGCCGTTACCCGACCCTCGGCCGCGGCCAGGTCGGGGC
>JAJEDS010000309.1 GCA_022821365.1 Dehalococcoidia bacterium
ATGGAGTCTTGAAGAGTGGTCTGCCTTTTGATCCCCAGCGCTGCCAACCGGCCACCCTTGACATCTAATACGGTATCTGAGCTTGCCGAAGCGCCTGAATTCCTTCCCCAAAGCTCGGCTGCCGGTCCCAAAGCTGGTTTGTGGGAGGTGGGTTGTACTTGACTCCGTTGAAGATGGCAGTTCTTGCTGCTCTGAACGGCGGGCTATTAAAGCGCGTTTGCCCTGCCCTGCCGTCACACCCCCTTGACACCCAAGCCCCTGAACCCTTAAACTAGAATAAATGTTCGTATCTGAACCCCATCCCGCAACCCACCAGTCTCTCGCCGATATCGTCCGCGAAGAGACCAACGGCGGCCGGCTCATCGTCCGCTTCCTCGTAGATGTCATGCAGGGCAGCCTGGAAACTGCCATGCCCTGCCATCGGCTCGACGCCGCTCGCCAACTCCTCAACCTCGGTTTCGCTGACGCCCAGGCCTTCATCGCCGCCAACGTCTCCGCGCCCCGGACGGTCCAGCGGCCAAACCCCGCAGCCGCGTCTCAATCCACTTCCTCCTCGCCGCTCCAGCATCAACTCGCCGCCCTGGTCTGCGAGGAAACCGGCAACGGCCGCGTTGCAGTCCGCTTCTTGGTTGACGTCATGCTGGGCAACCTCCATGGCTTCAAGCCCCATCATCGCCTGTCCGCCGCCCGGGAGCTCCTGAGTCGCGGCTTCGACAATCCGGCCCCGGACCGGGCCCCGAAAACTCCGGCCGAAATTGGAGAGGAAGAGATCAAGCGGCGCAGGGCCGAAGACCCCGACGGAATTTACTACCGGGGTCGCGACTACAAATGGTATCGGGACGAACTCCGCTCCCCGCCGCGTCCCAACCGCGCCGGCGCCAAGTCCCATGACGCGAATGACCTCCCCGCGCCATCCTCAAACCCGGATGACTCCAACCGTCATTCGGCAGAGGCTCGCCCCTCAGACTTCCCAACCCTCGACAGCGAAGACCATCAGGACTCCGGCCAAGACCTTGCCGACGCCACCCGGGATGACCCAGGGGAAGACGATAACAATTCCCCTGTAGAAGATCCTGTAGAGGACCATCTGGAAGATCCCGCAGAGGACCATGTGGAAGACCCCGTCCAGGCCGATCCCCTGGAACGCTCGCCACCCCCGGCCGGCCCGGAACGGGTCCGTTTGTTCCCCCAACCCCCCGTCGACAGCCTGACCGTCATCCGGCTGACAGCGCGGAGAGACAGAGAACCGGAGTTTCGCGGATACCTCTGCGAGTCTCCACGTCTCTGCGCCTCTATAGCAGGGCAAACGCATTCTAATTGTGGGATACCCCGTCGTTCCCGCCCCGGCGCGAACCTCGAATTTGGGACGGTTCCATTCCGGCTTCATTGACAAGAGATGCGCAGGCTGGACAGTCCAGGTGCGATGGCCCCGTGTGAGGTCCCCGGCGGGCTGCTGCACACCCTGCCTTTATGCTATTCTGCCTGTGCGATAAGAAAAATTAAGGAAGACAGCAATGGAGCGACCCATCTTTCAACCCGTTGGAACTCCGGTGGAGGAGTTGGACACGCCCGCCCTGGTTGTGGATATCGAGGTCCTGGAGCAGAACATTGACACCGTGCACGGGCTCTTTCGCGAGGTCAGACCCGACGGAGCGACGCCCGCTGTCGATTCCATGGTCCGCCCCCACGTTTCCTGCCATGGTTGCCCGCAAATAGCCCAGCTCCAGGTGTCCGCCGATCCGGCTTTCTCGGAAGCGCCGCCCAGCTGTTCCGGCGCCATCGCCGTGAACACGGTTGGTGAGGCCGAGGTTTTTGCCGCTGCCGGTTTCGACGACATTCTGATTATCGGGCGAGTGGTCACTTTGCCCAAGATCAGGCGTGCCATGACCCTTGCTCGTCACATCTGGGTGTTCCAGGCGGTGGACAACTTCCATAACGTCCATGCCCTTTCCTTGGCCGCTGAGGCCGAGGACGTAGTATTGGGTGTCGTTGTGGACATCGACTCGGGTTATGCCCATGGCGGTGTATCCCCGGGTGACGAGGCGGTGCGGCTGGCCCAGGCAGTGGAGGATGCGCCCGGCCTGGCCCTCATGGGCGTCACCACCTATGAGGGTCCCCTGCCTTTCCCCAACCGTACTGAACTGCGAACGGAGACCCGCAACCGGATCCGCCCGGTGCTCGAGACAGTTCAGCAGATGGAGCGAGCCGGGCTGGAAGTGCCGGTCGTAAGCGCCGGAAGCACTCACAATTACGACGTTGCCGCCCGCATGACCGGCGTCAGCGAGGTGCTGGCCGGGACTTATCCGTTGATGGATGCTCAAACCCTTCCAATACGGCCCGAACTGCAACCTGCTGCCAGGATTCTTTCCACGGTCATCAGCCATCCGGTGCCGGAGAGGGCGGTGGTAGACGCTGGCCACAAGACCACTGGCCCCGATTTTGGCGTAGCAGTCTTGGACGGAGTTCCAGGCGCCGTTGCCACCCGCTTCAGCGCTGAGCACGGCATCCTGGAACTGGAGGGGGAAGCAACCGGCCGGTTGAACCCCAACGACAAGGTATGGCTGGTTCCCTACAACCTGGCGCTGTGTGTCAACCAGTTTGACTACTTCCGCGCAGTCCAGGACGGCAAACTGGTGGGATACTGGCCCATCGCCGGCCGCGGTCGCTTGGACTGACAGGAATCCGCCCCCAGTTAGGCTCCTCTCAACCGGTCCCTCACCCCGTCAAGGGGTCAGGTCGGGATGGGGCTGAAGTCCCTCACCGCATTCACAACAACTTGATCAGAAGTTAAAAAGGGAATCTCAACCGTACGTAGTCTTGGAGGCCCACTAATGCGAGACTTGTACCGTCCCCAGCCTGGCACTCCCGTTGAGGAGCTGGACACCCCCTGCTTGATCCTGGAAATGGATGCCCTCGACCACAACATGGGCGTGATGGCCGATTACTACGAGGGTCGCCACAGCAAGCTGCGTGGCCACAGCAAGAACCACAAGACGCCGGCCATAGCCCTGCGCCAGATTCGCCGGGGAGGGACAGTGGGCGGGGTGTGCGCCGCCAAGGTGTCCGAAGCTGAGGTGATGGTGTACGGAGGTGTGCCCAGCGTCTTTGTCACCAGCGAGGTTGTGGACTCTGCAAAGATTGAACGCCTTTGCACCCTCGCCCGCGAGGCGGAAATCCTGGTGGCCTGCGATACTCAGGAAAATGCCCGCGACCTTTCCCGCGCCGCAGCCTCGCTGGGCGTTGATGTCGGCGTGGTCATAGAGCAGGAGACCGGCCTGGTGCGGTGCGGCGTGCAGGAAACGGATGCCGGCGTGGCTCTCGCCAGGCTGATAGACAGTCTCCCTGGTTTGTCTTTCAAGGGAGTGATGAGCCACCAGATGATGGCCGAACCCTCTTCCGACCGCGAGGATCGGGTTACCGAAGCTCATCGCCTGATTCAGCCTGTGCTGGACTTGCGGGAAGCGGTCATAGCCGCCGGGCTGCCGGTGGAGATCATCTCAACGGGCGAAACCTGGAGTTACGACGTGGCCGGCGACATGCCCGAGGTCACCGAAATCCAGGGTGGTTCCTACCTGGTAATGGAAACCGGCTATGAGTATATGCCCGACTTCCACTTTGCCGGCAAGGTAATCAGCACCATCATAAGCACACCCAGGCCCGGGGTGGCTGTGGCCGACGCCGGCGCCAAGGCTCTGGGCGGCCTGAAGGGACTTCCCCGGGTGGAAGGCTGCGCCGGAGTCGAGGCGGTGAACATGGACACCGACCGCACCGTTTTCCAGGTTGACGAGGGCGTTTCTCTTGAGGTGGGAGATCAACTAACCCTTATCCCCGGCCAGCAGGACGCCATGGTTAGCCGCTGGGACCGCTTCATTGGCGTAAGGAACGGGGTAGTTGAGGTAGTGTGGGATATCCAGGCCCGCGGATGTCACAACTGATAGCAGGCATACTGGAGTCTGACAAGAAAGGACCCGCCTTGCATGCCGCAGCCGGGTCCTTGGGTCTTGATTAATCGTTCAACCCTGGCCAGACGGGGACGGACAACAACTCCTTGAGTTTGTTCGCGCTGCTGTGGGGACCGGACAGGACGGGTACCGGGCAAACTTCCTGCAGCCTCTTGAGGGCTGAGGCCATGGAAAACTGCCCCAATAGCACCGCGTCGACCCTTTCAGACAGGTCCATCACCAGTTCTTCCAGGCGGGCGTTGAAGGCCTCCTCTCCCTGGGTTCGGTAAAGGGGAATCAGCTCTTCAGCGAAACAGAGTTCAGTCTCGATTTCCCGACCCTGCTCCTCGGCAGTGCGGTAAAGGTAATACTCGGAGTCCCGCAGGGTGGCGCCCACGGACGCAATAATGCCGATTCTGCGGCCGGCTCGGACCGCCTCCTCCATGACCGGACTGTAGGATGAGACCAGTGGCACGTCCACTAGGTCCTTGGCCGTCTCCACCACCGGCGCGTAAACCGAGCAGGCCAGCCCGATGGCATCGGCCCCGTACTCCTCGCAATAGCAGATCAACTGGCTCATCCGCCGCCGAAGCTGGGGCGTAATCTGTCCCTTAAAGTCAATGAACAGGGCCTCATCCAACAGATTAATCACTTCCGCTTCCGGAAATACCTCGCCAAAAGCCACCTTGACGGGAGCCACCGACTCCGCCAAAGCATGAATCATAACAACGCGCATTTAACTTCCTTCCCTGGTGGGTGCAGGGTAAACCAGCATTAATTGCTCTTTAGGTTCAAATTCTAACATTCGGGAAACGGCATTTATATGGGCAAGGAGCGGATTCTCATTATAATTCCACCCACGATGGCAATTTTGCCACAGACGCTTACCAGTCTGCATCGTGCAGAATTCTTTCGTCCGATGACGGTGCTTTAGAACAATGGCGGCTGATGGAATTTGCCATCGTTGGTGGTGTTGTGTCTCGGGTTGTGGCCGTGCCTTTGGCGGTGCGACTTGAGCTTGGCAGCTTCGACTTTCTCGGCGGAAGCGCGGGGAATCGGTTTGGTTTCGACTACCAACTTGTCCTTGCGCCAAAGTTTACCGCTCAACTTGTGCTCCTCGGCTCGCCGGGTGGGGTTATTGGTCGTGCCGATGTACTTGGTATTCCCCCTTGTATCCTTTACTGAATACTGGACGGTCTTGCCTTCTCTGATCTGTCCCTTGGGCTTTGTGCCACGACCGTCAGAACCCGACAATGAGGAGCCTTTACCTGAAGCGGTCTTACCGCGATTCCCCGTGTTGCCGCGTCCGACGTGACTGCTGCGACCGCCGGTGCCTCGGCTGCTGCTATTGCTCGAACGAAATCCGCGCATCCTGTAGCCCTCCACTGGTTGAGCTTGAACTTCGACACCCACTGCCGGGAGCAAGATAAATTTCGTGATGCCAAACTCAATACATTCATGGTTGGAAGAGAACTATTCTCCTATGCTTTCCTTCTCCTCCAACAACGCCCTCAGTTCCTCTTTCGACTTCCGTATTTCCGCCACCTTGGCCGAAATGATGTCAAAAAGGGGTTCGCGGGACTTGATGCCTTCGGAAATCAGGAAAGCTGCGGCTTCGGAGCGGCTGCCGGCCAGTTCCGCTTCCACCAGTTCGTCCATCTTTTCCAGGCTGTCGGCGTCTACTCGCACCATCACCACGTTGTCCCTGGTAGTGCGGTCCCCAGTTGTCCTGTGTCGGATAGTCTCCCTGATGTTTCCGGCTACCGATACTGCCTCGTCGGTGCCCTTGACCACCGCGTCGGTCACCGTGCGGCTCACGTCCCTGATTACCCGTTCGTGTCGGCTGGTGTCGTTTTCTTGCATGGGTTACTCCCCCTTTCAGCTAGAGCGCTGTTGATTACGGGTAATTATAAGTTCTGACTTACAAAATGTCTAGCTTTCAAAGAATTATCTTTCCCTGTTATGCAAAGAAGAACCCCGTCGCTGTGCGGCGACGGGGTATGAAGTGCCGTTTCCAGGGAAGAACTGGAATCTGCTAGAGGCCGATGACTTCACCTTCGGGCGACACGTCCATATCCAATGCCAGGGGACGGGAAGGCAATCCCGGCAGCGTTTCGATACGGCCGGCCAGCGCGTACAGGAACCCGGCGCCCACCGACGCTCGTATGTCGGCAATGGGGAAGGCGTATCCCGATGGGCTGCCCCGCAAAGTGGAGTCGTGGGATGTGGAGAGGTGGGTCTTCGCCATGCAGATAGGCAGATTGCCCCAGCCCTGGGCCTCAAACCGGCGCAGGTTGCGCCGAGCCTCGGCGCTCCACGTTACGCTGTCGGCGTGGTAAACCTGCCGCGCCAGCGCCAGCACCTTTTCCTCCACCGGCGCCTCCAGCGGGTATGCGTAGGTGACATCGGGCCGCCCTTCAGACGCTTTCACCACCGCATCGGCCAGGTCGGTCATACCGTCGCCGCCCCGGGCAAAGCCGTCGGCCTCTACCGCGGCGTCCGCCCCTGCTTCCAGGGCGATAGCTCGAACCGCCTCCAGTTCCTCCCCGCTGTCGGTGCCGAACCGGTTAATCGCCACAACACAGGGGAGTCCAAAGCCCTTTACGATGCCCACGTGGTGAGTCAGATTCGATCCGCCGGCGGTCACTGCATCGGGATTGGGATTGGCCAGGTCGCGGCGGTTAACGCCCCCGTGCCACTTCAGGGCCCGTACCGACGCCACCAGCACCGCAGCATTGGGTTGCAGGCCGCTCTGCCGGGTCTTGATGTGCATGAATTTCTCGAATCCCAGGTCCGAGCCGAAACCGGCCTCGGTAATTACGTAGTCAGAATAGGCCAGAGCCACCTTGTCGCCAATGATGGAACTGCAGCCGTGGGCTATGTTCCCAAAGGGGCCGGCATGAATGAGCGATGGCTGTCCCTCTAGCGTTTGCACAATATTTGGCATGGTAGTGTGCCGTAGCAGGGTCATCAGGGATCCGACGACACCCAGGTCTTCCACGGATACCGGCTCGCCCGAATCTCTAAAGCCAACTACCAGCCGTGCCAACCGACTGCGCAAATCATCAGGGTCGGAAGCCAGCGCCAGAATTGCCATAATCTCCGAGGCGGAAACTATGTCGAACCGGGTTTCCCTCAAGGGAGCGTTGTTGCTGCCGCCAATGCCGACGACGATGTTCCGCAGGGACCGGTCCGACGCGTCAGTAACCCGTGACCACTGGATGCCTGTCGGGTAGAAGCCGGGTACCTGTCCCCGGAATACGGCATTGTCAACCAGGGCGGCCAGCAGGTTGTGGGCTGAGGCCACGGCGTGAGCGTCGCCGGTGAAATGAATGTTGATTTCGTCCTCAGGTACCACCCGAGCCATGCCGCCGCCTGTGCCGCCGCCCTTGATCCCAAAAATGGGGCCGAGGGTGGGTTCTCTCAACGTTACCACCGCCTTGTGGCCCAGCTTGCCCAGCCCCTGGGTTAGCCCTACAGACGTGGTGGTCTTGCCCTCGCCGGCAGGTGTTGGGGTAATGCCGGTAACCACCACCAGCTTGCCCTGCTGCCCCTCGCGGCCGTTCAGGGCATCCAGCGAAATTTTAGCCTTGTGGTGGCCAAAAGGAATGAGGTGTTCGTTATCTATTCCCAGCTGTTCGGCGACTTGGGTTATGGGAAGCATAATTACTCCTTGTGGGGGCATGACAATAGCTTGAAGAAAAGGGCCCCAGTTTTACCCGGGGCCCTGCTATCAGAGAATCCTGACCGGTTTATCCTTTATTATAAGCCTCTGGCGCCTATCTCCGCTTCCAGTTTGTCAATATCCCGCTCGTCAAGGTTGAAGTACTTGGCCTCCGGGTGGTGGAACACCAGGGCCAACGCCGAACCCTCAGGGTCCATCATGCAGCCTTCGGTCAGTTCCACTCCGATGTTGGCAGTCACGTCCAATAGCCGGAAAAGTTGCTCCTGGTCTTCCAGGCGCGGGCAGGCCGGGTAACCGAATGAAAAGCGGCGCCCCCGGTACTGGGTGCGGAACAGGTCCTGGTAGGTGAGACTCCCCGGGTCGCCGATTCCCCACATCTGGCGAATCTGTTTGTGAAGCAACTCCGCAAATGCCTCCGCTGACTCCAGGGCTAGCACCTGCAGGATGTGGGAGTTGAGGAACTCACCCCGTTCCCTCATTTCGTCGGCCAAGGCCCGTACGCCCGGACCGACGCTCGTAGTAAACATAGCCACGTAGTCGGGCTGACCTGAACCCACCGGGCGGGCATAGTCGGAAAGGCACAGGCCCTCCCGCTGGGACTGGCGGCCAAAGTAGAATCTTTCCAGCACCGTTTCCCCATCAGGGGCATATATCAGCAACGTCTGTCCGTCCGAATGACACGGGAAGAATTTGAAGACAGCGTTTGCCTGGATGTCCGTGCGGGCCAGCATGATGTCTTCCACCCGGCGCACCTGGTCACGAAGCTCCAGGGCGTCGGACTCTTCTCGTTCTAGGGCCTCAGCAAACCGCCCCTTGTATCCCAAGTGCCGAACGTAGAGCATTTGGGGATTGATGTAGGGGAATATCTCCGCCAGGTCGTAAGCATGGACGACGTGCAACCGCAGGTCCGGCGGGTTCGGCACATCCAGGTCGTGGCTGACCTGTGCGGGGGCCACTGCGGCCGGACCGCCGCTTCCTTCCGAGGCTTCTCGCGCCTGCACGGAATTCAGCAGTTCGTCGGTTTCCGCTTCTATGTCGGCCGCCAGCTTTTGCCGCTCGTCGGCGTCCTGGATCGTGTTGGCCAGGGCCAGACCGTTCATGGCGTCTTGGGCATAGGCCACCAGTCCCTCGTACTCAGGTGCGATTCTGAGGCGTGTGAAACGATTTGACAGCGCCGCGCCGCCCACCAGTATGGGCGGGTCCACCCCTGCCTGTCGGAAATCTCGCACCGTTTCAACCATCATCTGGGCTGACTTCACCAGCAGGCCCGACAGCCCTACGATATCCGGGTGGTGCTCGTGGCACGCCTCAATCAGGTCCTGCGGAGGCACTTTGATGCCCAAATTGATTACCTGATAGCCGTTGTTGGACAGGATGATGTCCACCAGGTTCTTGCCTATGTCGTGGACGTCGCCCTTTACCGTGGCCAGTATCACCTTGCCCTTGGTGGCCGAGTCGGCCCGCTCCATGTGGGGCTCCAGGTGGGCCACGGCGAACTTCATCGCCTCGGCGGACTGCAGAACCTCCGCCACTATCAACTGGTTGGCGTTGAACTGGCGGCCAACTTCATCCATACCGGCCATAAGCGGGCCGTTGATCACTTCCAGGGGCGCTCGCCCCAGCAATGCCTCATCCAGGTCTTCGGCCAGTCCCTCCTTGGAACCTTCAATGATGGCGAGGGCCAGCCTCTCATCCAGGGGCAGGTTGCTCCGCTCTTCGGTGGTTGACTTGGGCGCCTTGTCCCTGAAGTGGGCGGCAAAAGCGGCCACTGGGTCATCACCCCGATTCCAGATCAGGTCTTCGGAAAGCTGGCGCTCTTCCTCGGGTATGGAAGTGTAACGCTGCATCATTTCCGAGTTGACGATGGCCATATCCAGGCCGGCCTGGACGCAGTGGTACAGAAATACCGAATTGAACACCTCGCGTCCGGCCGGTGGCAGGCCGAAGGAGACGTTGGATATTCCCAGAACCGTCTTGGTGTTGGGCAGGGCTTCCTTGATCAGACGCACCCCTTCGATAGTCTCCGCCGCGGAACCAACGTAGTTTTCGTCGCCCGTGCCGGCGGGGAAGACCAGCGGGTCGAATATCAGGTCTTCTTCCGGGATGCCGTACTTTTCAGTTAGCAACATGTGAGACCGCTGGGCAATTTCCAGCTTGCGCTCTCGGGTGATGGCCTGAGCCTGGTCCTTGTCGTCGTCGATGCAGCCTACTACCAGCGCGGCGCCGTAGGCCCGGGCCAATGGGGTCACGGCCTGGAAGCGGGCCTCCCCATCCTCCAGGTTGACCGAATTGATGATGGACTTGCCCTGCAACCGCTTCAGTGATTCTTCAATGACGGCGGCGTCAGTGGAGTCAACCATTATGGGACTCTTTACCTTCTTGGTGACCAAATCCAGGAACTCGATAATGTCTGCCATCTCGTCCCGGTCCGGGTCTTGCAGACAAACGTCCAGGACGTGGGCGCCGTTGCGCACTTGCCGTCGTCCGACCTCGGCAGCTTCTTCAAAGGAGCCCTGGCCGATCAGGCGGCGGAACCGGCGGCTGCCCAGGACGTTGGTGCGCTCGCCCACGATGGCTGGACGGGTGTCCTCGTCCACTACAAGGGCCTCAATGCCCGAAACCCGGGACTCATGGGATTCCACAGGTGTTCTAGGGACTGCGTCCTCCGCCCGCTCTGCCAGCAGTCGAATGTGCTCCGGCCCCGTGCCGCAGCAACCTCCAATGACATTGAGCCAGCCGTTTTCCAAAAAGCGACCGATGGCTGCGGACAGCATTTCAGGCGTCTCATTGTATTTGCCGTCCTCGTCGGGCAAACCGGCGTTGGGCAGGCAGGCCACCGGGAATCGGGAAAGTCCCGACAGGGTACGAATGTGGTCTGTCATAAAGTCCGGGCCCGTGGCGCAATTGAACCCGATCCACAGCAGGTCGCGGTGTGCCAACGACGTGTAAAATGCCTCGGCGTCCTGGCCTGCCAACAGGGTACCCATGGGTTCGATTGTGCCCTGAATCGCCACCGGAATTTCGTAGCCCAAGTCGGCAAAGGCCTTGTCGATGCCGATTAGCCCCGCCTTCACATTGATGGTGTCCTGGGTGGTTTCCAGCAATAGCACGTCCACGCCGCCTTCCATCAGGCCCTTGGCCTGTTCACTGTAAGCCTCGGAAAGCTCGTCGAAAGTGATCCCGCCGGTTACTGAAATAGTCTTGGTGGTAGGCCCCATGGCGCCGGCCACGAATCGGGGTTTTTCCGAGGTGGTGACTTCATCGGCTACCCTACGGGCCAGTTCGGCTGCGGCCAGGTTGATGCGGTGGGCCTCATGGGCCAGGTCATACTCCGCTAAAACGACCGAAGTGGCGCCAAAGGTGTTGGTCTCCAGGATATCGGCCCCGGCGTCCAGGTAGGCTCGGTGGATGTCGGCGATGACGTGGGGCCTGGTCAGGTTCAGGTATTCGTTGCAGCCCTCGTAGTCGACGCCGCCAAAATCGTCCGGCCCCAGATCCTTGCCTTGAATCGAAGTGCCCATGGCGCCGTCAACTACCAGAATCCGTTGAAGTAATAGCGATTTCAGTTGATCTATTCGGTATGAATTATGCATAGTTTCACAATGGTTTATCGGAGTGGATTGGCCCAAGCCTATATTCCGGGGCGCGGGACTGTCAAATTCCGCTTCCAAAAGGGGAGCGGATCAAGTACCGTTGCAACCCTGCGTTGAAATGTCGCCGGGGCGGTGGATAATGATATCCATGGAACCGCCTTTATATTGGTAGCGCCAGCCTATGAGGTGTACGCTCATGACTCCCTCTTCTCTACTTGGTGACGCTCCACACATCATAAGCCTTTTGTCCAACCCATCGGAAAGGGCAGAGATTGCTGTAGACCGGGCCAGGGGAGCGATTCTAGGCTTGGCAGTGGGCAACTTGCTGGGCCTGCCGGTGGAAGGGTGGTCCGCTGCCCGCATTTCCCAAAGCTTCCCGAACGGCTTGACTCAAATCGACCCCCTGGAAAGGTCTCGGCCCATGGATGACGATCTGGCCCAGGCTGTAGACCTAGCAGCCTGTCCGGGGAATATCCTCAGGCGGCTATTGGGGGACGCCACAGGTGGTTGGATGCGGGTGAAGCCATGAATGGCTGGGTCCTTGTCAGCAAGGAAGCGTTCCCGCTGGACCCGGAGGGGCCGGCGCCCCT
>JAJEDS010000108.1 GCA_022821365.1 Dehalococcoidia bacterium
AGGGGCGCCGGCCCCTCCGGGTCCAGCGGGAACGCTTCCTTGCTGACAAGGACCCAGCCATTCATGGCTTCACCCGCATCCAACCACCTGTGGCGTCCCCCAATAGCCGCCTGAGGATATTCCCCGGACAGGCTGCTAGGACAATTGCACTTCGGAACGGTTAAGGGAGGCCATCGGCTGTGGTGGGCCGAGAAAAAACTGGTTCCGGCGGAAAATGGCGGTGGTTCGCCTAATAACACCCAGCTTTGCGGAGGGGAGAAATTTTCTATTTTCCGCTCACTTCCGCTCATCTTGGCTCACTCCAAGTTGCCGGCCAATGTATGGGCTGCCCCCGGCCTTTCCGGGGGCTCGGAGGCGCATAAGGCAACACAGGATAAACGGAGTTTTCCCATGAGTCCCAGTTTCAGGATATTGGGGCGCCAGGCAAGGAGGCAAGGGGTTGCTGCCACTGAAAAGCGGGACCGGCCACCATAGTCACACCGACGAGGAAGCCGGAATTCATAGTGTGATTGCCTTGGACAGCGCCCCCAGCCTGGCATATTTGAAACATAGCCCTGCAGTTAGAAGCGTCGCAAGGACAAGCTGGGGACCCAGACAGGGCTCAGGGGCGGTGAAAGTGTCCAGGTTCTGCCGTGAATCGAGGCAAAAGGGTAAAGACCGGCTCTTTGCCCGGGAGCTAACTGAATGCGTTAACTGAGTGTCGCAGACCCGGTTGACGGAAAGGCATGGCCTGTCTTCACCCCCCTCAATGACTTCCCCCATCGAGAGGGAATTTATGCCGAGATACACTATTAAGGGGGTAGATTCTCTTCCCGGTCGCGGCGGGCGGGACCGACCATCCGCTGCCCCACTTCCGGGGGCGGGCCACCCGCAACGGCTTCGTCCTTGTCCTTATGGCCATTGAGAATGGCCGCCGTCCCGCGAGACAGTGATACCAACGGATGACGCAGCGCCCCGCCTACCTGCTTGAGTGTCAGGGCAAAGAGAGCGTAAATTCCACCCCAGATCAGGACCGTTACTATGGCAGTAGCGGTGAGTATCCATACTCCGTAAAGGTAAGCTCCGGGATTTCCGTGGGTTTCGCCGTAGAGCCAGAACCAGCCGGCCCCCAGGGTGGCCAGGATACCCAGCATACGGGACGCGGAGTCTACCAACTTGTCCAGTTGTCCGTTGCCCGTGGGTAAGGAGCCGGCAAACAGGGCCATGGCGGTGATTATGGCGAAGCCGGCCGCCTTGATGCCTGAACCATGGAACTCTTCGGTCTGGTCCGGGATGTAAACGAAGGTGGAGGTATCGACAGTCAGATTGACGACGGCAAAACCCACGCCAAGCAGGGTAACCATCGCCTTCCAGAACAAGGGGTTCAACAGGGAGTTACAGAGCTTTACCATCCAGGCTGGTCCTTCATACAGGGGTCCCGTGATTCGAACTTCATTGTGACTGCACGACAGTACACATTCCCAAACCGGGGTCCGGGGTTGCCAGGGCCTTGACAGGGTGAAAGAGGGGGGCCAGGCAGGACAGGAGAAACCGCGCCAAAGAGCATTATATACACGATAACCACACTTTGGATGGAAATTTGGTGAAGAAGGCAGGGCAACCGCACTCTTCCGCTGCAACAGGCCTTCAGGCCTTGGTTAAGGAATGACCCTTGACTGAGCAGGTTCGAGGTTCCCGCCTTCTCGGGAACGACGGACTCTCCCAAAATTGGAATGCGTTTTCCCTGGTGAAGAAGGTCGTTCTTGCCCCATTCCTCCTGGCGATTCAAGGGAGAAGCGGCTAATCTACTGACACTTGCCTATTGTGGCAACCTTGGCGCGCCCAATAGACTGGCAGAAGTAGACGATTATATTTCGTTGTCAAGAGGTCAAAGATGGCCCTCGCTCGCATAACCGGTCCTTACTTCTGGGTGTCGTGGCTCAGCAAGCTGCTGGTGGGAGAAACCTCGTGCCAGTGGGGCGTCTGGTTCCGTGCCCAGCACGAAGGTTCTTCCTGGGAGAAGGTCCCTTCCGATTTCGACCAGGTTCAGTGGCTGATCAAGCACGGGGAACTGCTGGAGCAGACTCGCCGCTATTACGAGCGGCAGGGCTACATTGTGTCGGAAGCATCGCAGAACTCATTCAAGTTAAGAGGCGCCACCGCAACTCTGGCCGGCCGGCCCGACCTGGTGGTGGCCAGGGATGGCGAAGTGGTGATCGTGGACGTAAAGGTGGGACAGCCCAACGTTTCGCACACGGCCCAGGTGATGACCTACATGTACGCGCTGCCCCGGGCAATGCAAAGTATGTTCCATGGAACCAGGATCAGCGGGCAGGTGGTCTATCCGGACGGGCCCGTGGACGTACCCGAGGCTGCGGTGAACCAGGAATTCATCGCCGCCCTGGGAGGACTAATGCGGGGCCTGGCTGTCCGTGAGGCGCCCCGGAAAACACCCAGTTGGAATGAATGTCGCTTCTGTCCCATAGGCGCCAGAGACTGCCATGAGCGGGTAGACATTTGCGAGGAACAACCTGTGGGGGTTACCGAAGATTTCTGAGGGAGTTCAGAAAGATTGGGATTTGCGGTATCCTGTTGGCGGTTGCTGCTGACAACCGTTATATATCCTACATGCTGGCGAGAGACTGACATGGAGCGAGTAACGATACAGGAAGCATCCTACCGACTGAACCTGTCCCAGGCGGAAATTCGCCGCTACATTCGGGAGGGTCGGCTGCAGGCCAGCCGGGAAGGCGGCCCCCAGGGGCGCACTTGGCTGGTAGAACTGCCCGACGAGGGCTGGCTTGACGACGATAAAGCGCTCTACCACGAAATGGCCCAGGGTATGCCCGTATGGTGGTGGCCAACGGAAGCAAAGACGGGCTTGGCCCACTACATTCTTGATGTGGGCATAGAGGAAACGGTGCCGGTCTACCTTTGCGGGCTGGAAAGCGAGAATCTTTGGGCCGTTACGGACCTGAGGACAGAAAATTGCTGCCCCACCTGCCTGGCAATTGCCCGCGAGCGGGGCCTTCCGCTCAACCTCGACCAGTAGGCAGACTCGGACCACGGGGAAACCTTTTGACCGGAGGCAATATGGCGCCACCAGACGTTAGAGCTCTGATATTTGACGTATTCGGGACCGTGGTTGACTGGCGGGGCAGCATCATCGAGCAGTCCGCCGCCTTCGGCAAGGCCCGGGGAATTGAACGGGACTGGGGAGCCTTCGCCGACGCCTGGCGCGGCAAGTACCAGCCCTTTATGAATAAGGTCCGTACCGGCGAACTGCCGTGGACGAACCTGGACGCGCTACACCGAATGGCCCTGGAAGAAGTTCTTGGCGAGTTTGAGATCAACGGGCTGAGCGAAGAAGAAAAACGGGAAGTGAACTTCTTCTGGCACAACCTGCGCCCGTGGGCCGACTCGGTTCCCGGCCTGTACCGGCTGAAGCAGCGGTACATCATCGCCACCATGTCCAACGGGAACATTGCCCTGATGACCAACATGGCCAAAAACGGGGGCCTGCCGTGGGATGCCATCCTGGGCGCCGAAGTGGCCCGCCACTACAAGCCCGACCCGGAGAGCTACCTGACCACCGTGGAATTGCTGGGCCTGCGCCCGGAGCAGGTTATGATGACCGCCGCCCACCAGGGAGACCTGTTGTCTGCCCGGAAGGTGGGACTGCGTTCTGGATTCGTTCCGCGCCCCATGGAACACGGGCCGGGCAGGACGCCGGACCCTACCCCTGACCCTTCGTTCGACGTAGTGGCCACTGACTTTACGGACCTGGCGAGGCAGATGGGGGTGTAGGACCCCAGAGCGCCCAAATTGAGAATCAGGAATTAAGAATTGCTGATTTCTCGGAAGCCGGATTCAGACCTTGGTTCTTCCCTGTAATTTACCGGGTCCCTCTGTGACCCAGGAGTGAGTTATGGCCCGCTTTGGTGTCCGGCTGGAAAACGACCCGCAACTCACGCCCGCCGATTCGGTGGAACTGGCCCGGCTGGCGGAGAGCAGGGGTTACGAAATGGTGTGGGTGCCTGAAGGCTCGGGACGGGATTCCCTGACCCAACTGACCTACCTGGCCTGCCACACCAGCGCCGTCAAGCTGGCCACCGGCATTCTTCCCGTCTATTACCGAACCCCCATGTTGACGGCCATGTCCGCTGCCGGTCTAAGCGACCTGTCCCAGGGGCGGTTTGTCCTGGGCCTGGGCGTGGGACACCGGCCCTCGGTGGAAGGAACACACGGCATACCCTTTCGCCGTCCCCTGACTCACATGCGGGAGACCATTACCCTGGCGCGTCGGCTGCTGGATGGGGAACAAGTCTCCCACGCCGGCAGGGTATTCAATGTGAGCAGCGCATCTCTGGGTGCCGCTGCTCCCGGGCAAAAGGTGCCAATCTACGTTGCCGCCCTGGGCCCGCAGATGCTGGAGCTGACGGGGGAGTTGGCCGACGGCGTACTGCTCAACTGGACAGCGTCCAATTACCTGGAGCAGGCCATCCACCACATGCATCGGGGCGCGGAGAAAGCGGGGCGCGACCCCTCCGAAATTGACGTGGCCGGCTACGTGCGGGTGGCCGTGTCCGAGGACCCGGAAGCGGCGCGGGCCAGCCTGCAGGGGCAGATCGCCCGCTACGCCAGCAACCCCTTCTACAACAACTTCTTCCAGGGCATGGGTTTCGGCAACGAAATGAGCGCGGCCGAAGAGGCCATCCAACGGGGTGATATAGCAGAGGCAGGCCGGGCCATAAGCCCGGAAATGCAGGACCAGGTGGCAGTGGTGGGAAACGCGGACCAGTGCCGGGCCGAAATTGAAAGGCGCCGCAGCTTGGGGCTGGGCCTGCCGGTCGTGGCGCCCTTCACCGTGGACGAGGCTAAGGCTTCGTATGTGCGGGTGATTGAGACGTTTGGGGGGTAGAGAGTTGGCGCAATGGAGTTTGTTGCGTAGAATGGCTTCCGAAGGTGAGCCGGGAGGAAAGCCCATGAGTCCAGAGCAGGAAACATGGTTGGTAAAGGGTGAGCCTGGCAATTGGGTAATCAACGAAGAGGCAATTGTCAGATTGATGGATGAAGCCGAGCGAAACTCCAAATTCATCGAAGCCCACTTCAAAGAGTTGCTGCAACAATACCCCGATCGCTGGATAGGGGTTTACCAGGAGGAGGTTATAGCATCCAGCGTATCAATCAAGGGGTTAGTTAAGAAGCTGAGCGCGATGGGTTGCCTCAGAAAGGGAGCGGCAACCCGATACATGGACACGGCTCCTCTTTTGGAGTACTAACCCAGTTCCGGTAGTCCATCTCCAGCTAAACTATTCTGGCCACTCAAATCCGGCGAATCTGACATCGGTGTCACTAGCTTCTTTCCACACAGAGTTTGTTCTTAGTTTAGGATCTAGCTCAATGGCTTTCTTATAGTCTATCTCGGCCGCAGCTTCGTTTCCCATTTGAGCAAAGCAGTATCTTCTCCACCAATAGGATGCCGCTCCCGTTGGCTCTAATTTGATAGCCTGATTCAAATCTGAATAGGCTAAGCGAATTAATTCAGGGTCTTTAAGCAATAAATATGCAATCCCCCTCAAACGAAAACATTGGGCATCGTTGCGGCCTAACTCAATGGCGTGGCTGAAGTCAGCGATCGCTTTTGTATAGTCCCCCTTTCCCCAACGATGGAATAACTTTCCTTCTCCCCGCCACAAGAATGCCATCCCTCTGTCAAGGTAAGCCACTGCATTATTCGGGTTCAGGACAATGGCTCGACTGAAATCCGCGATGGCTTTTCTATAGTGCTTCGGCCTCACGTACTTCATAATCCGGGGAGAGCCACCGAAAAGCACTGCCTTTCCCCTGTTGCGATGAGCTTCTGCATTACCTGGGTCTAATGCTATGGCCTCATCGAAATTCTTTACCGCTGATTCATAATCAGCCATTCGAGCACTCTGGATACCTTCATTGAAGTAGTACTTTGAGCCAGAGTTAGAAGTTGTCATTGGAAATAGATCCCCTTTCTTTACGTATTGCTCAAATGATCTGCACCGCAACTATACAGATTGAGTGCATTGGCTTGCTCCCCCCAGCCCACACACCTCCGCCACCAACTCGTACGACCGCACCCGGTCGGCGAAGTCGTGGCAGATGGTTACCACGCTCAAGTCGCCCGTCTCATATACGTCCGCAACCTTCTCCAGCTTTTCCCTCACCTGCTGGGGGTCGCCGTCCACGCATACCTGGCTGTACTGGCGAATGAAAGCCAGTTCGTTCGCCTGGTAGGGATAGTCCAGGGCTTCTTCCACCGTGGGGATGCCCTTGGCCCGGTTGGTTACCGAGTATAGCCGGCCCAGGTTGCGGCTGGCGGCGATGCGCAGCGCCCCTTCCTCGGTTTCGGCGCACAAAACCTGCACGCCGATGTTGACCCTGGGTTCGTCCAGGAATTTGGAGGGCTCAAACTGCTTCCGGTAACCCTCCACGATAGACGGACCCTCATCCACGCCCAGGCCGAAAAAGTGGGCGTAGGCGAAGGGCATGCCCAGCTTTGCGGCCATGTAGGCGCTTTCGTAACGGGACCCCAGCAGCCACACCTCCGGGGCGGTCCGTGGGCGGTCGGGCCCGGCCTGCACCTGGGCGAAGGGATGCTCCGGTTCCAGGCCGCCGTTCAGGTAGCCCACCAGGTCCACCACCTGGCGTGGATAGTGCTGCACGTCCTTGGGGCTGCCGGGGTAGGACAGGGCCGCCGAGGTCAGGTGGTCGCCGCCCGGCGCGCGTCCCACGCCCAGGTCAATGCGGCCGGGGTACAGGGATTCCAGCATCCGGAAGTTCTCCGCCACTTTCAACGCGCTGTAATGGGAAAGCATTACGCCGCCGCTGCCCACGCGGATGGTATTGGTGTGAGCGGCCACCTGTCCCACCAGCACTTCCGGACTGGTTCCCGCGAAATTGGGCAGGTTGTGGTGCTCCGCCAGCCAGTAACGGTAGTAGCCCAGCCTTTCCACAGCCACCGCCAACTGGATGGTCTCCCGCAGGGCATCGCCGGCGGTTCCCCCGGCCCTCATCGGCGACTGGTCCACCACACTCAGGGTCAAATTGCCTGCCACGGTCATCTCCTGGAAGGGAATTTGCGGGAATTATAGCATCGCCAATTTGCGACGGGATGCGAGGCAGGGATATCGAATTCGTCGCTCCCTGCTACTTTTGCGCCTGTCCCTTTAACAATTGTTAAATCATTCTTTAAACAACTGCTTTCATAAAACAGATTGTTAAAGGCATACCGCTGTCTTATCCTGTGTTGCGGTTTACTGTCCCGGCCATGCCGGGGCATTTCGAACACCTCAATGCGGGAATTGCACACATATCTCCCCACCCATCGTTCAATTCGACTTTCAGGGTTGCTTCTTCGGCAAAATTCTGACTCCAGCGCAAGGGGTGAACTGTCTTGGCCGGACAAGGCTCCACTACCAACTTCGCCGACGCATTCGCGTCAGTCAACGCCTCCAGTCGATGGAAGAAATACCTGCCGGAAAGGATCATCAAAGCGGTCCTGTTCATCTGCGCTGCCGCTTCCATATTTACTACCGTCGGCATTGTGTCCGTCCTCATATTTGAGGCGGCGCTTTTCTTCCAGGAGGTAACTCTCTGGGAGTTCCTGACCAACACCAAGTGGACCCCCCTGTTCGCCTCCAAGAACTTCGGGATTCTGCCGCTGGTAACGGGAACATTGCTCACCTCCATCGGCGCCATGTTCGTTGCCCTGCCGCTGGGGCTGATGAGCGCCATCTACCTGAGTGAATACTCCCCCGAGGTGGTAAGGCAGATAGTCAAGCCGGTGCTGGAAATTCTGGCGGGAATTCCCACCGTGGTCTACGGTTACTTTGCCCTGCTGTTCATAACACCCATACTGCGGGCCATTAGCGACGACATATCGGTATTCAACGGTTTGAGCGCGTCCCTGGTGATGGGGATAATGATCCTGCCCATGGTTTCCAGCCTGAGCGAGGACGCCATGCGCTCGGTGCCCCGCTCCCTGCGGGAAGGGGCCTACGCCCTGGGGGCGACGAAGCTGGAAGTTTCAACGCGGGTGGTGATCCCCGCGGCCCTCTCGGGCATCGTGGCCGCCTTCATCCTGGCCACCTCCCGGGCCATCGGCGAAACAATGATCGTAACCATTGCCGCCGGTCAGAACCCGAATTTCACCTTTAACCCCTTCGTTCCCATCGAGACCATGACGGCGTACATCGTGCAGGTGAGCCTGGGCGACACGCCCACCGGCACCCTGGAGTTCAAGACCATCTTCGCCGTGGGCCTCAGCCTGTTTGTAATAACCCTGGCCATGAACCTGCTCAGCCAGTTCATTGTCCGCCGCTTCCGGGAGGTCTACGAGTAATGGCACAAACCATTCGCGACCAGTTTGACCGCCGAATGGACCGGCGACGCCTGTATGGCCACATTTTCCACGCCCTTTGCCTTGTGTCCATCTTCATTGGCCTGGGAATGCTGGCAGTCCTGTTGGTTGATATTTTCCTTGACGGCTGGCGGCGGGTGAACTGGGAATTCCTGACCAGCTTCCCCTCCCGCAAGCCGGAACAGGCAGGTATTCAGGCGGCCCTGTTCGGCAGCATATACGTGATTGGCCTGGCCGGAGCCCTGGCATTCACCCTGGGAGTGGCCGCGGCCATCTACCTGGAAGAGTACGCGGCGCGCAACTGGCTGGCCAAGGTTATTCAGATAAACATCGCCAACCTGGCCGGCGTACCATCCATAGTTTACGGAATCCTGGGCCTGGAAATATTCGTGCGCTACATGGCCCTGGGCAAGAGCGTGCTGGCCGGCAGCTTCACCCTGGCCCTGCTGGTGCTGCCCATCGTGATAATAGCGTCGGAGGAGGCAATACGGGCCGTGCCGTCATCCATCCGGGAAGGGGGTTACGCCCTGGGGGCCACCCGCTGGCAGACCATCTGGCGCCTGGTGCTGCCCCAGGCCTTCCCCGGCATTCTCACCGGGGTAATCCTGGCGGTGAGCCGGGCCATCGGCGAGACGGCGCCGCTGATCGTTATGGGGGCGCTGACCTTCGTGCCCTTCACGCCCGACGGCCCCATGAGCCGGTTCACCGTGCTCCCCATTCAGATCTTCAACTGGGTTTCCCGGCCCCAGGAGGGCTTCCACGAGGCCGCCGCTGCCGGAATCATAGTCCTGCTGGTCGTGTTGCTGTCCATGAACGCCCTGGCGGTCCTGCTGCGCAACCGGTTCCAGCGCAGGCTGGAGGGATAAGCCGTGTCTGAAAACGAGCCAATTATCGAGACCAAAGACCTTAACGTCTTCTATGGTCCCACCTGCGTCATCAGCGGTGTGGACATGGACGTGGAGACTCACAAAATAACCGCCATCATCGGGCCGTCGGGTTCGGGCAAGAGTACCCTGCTGCGCTGCTTTAACCGGATGAACGACCTGATACCCAGCTTCCACATGACGGGGTCGGTGCTGTTCGGGGGACGGGATCTGTACGACGCCAGCGTTGACCCTACGGAAATCCGGTACCAGATTGGCATGGTCTTCCAGCGGCCCAACCCCTTTCCCAAGTCCATCTATGACAACGTGGCCTTCGGACCCCGTGTGAACGGGTTCAGGGGAGACATGAACGCCCTGGTGGAAGACTCCATTCGCCGCGCCGCCCTGTGGGATGAGGTAAAGGACCGGTTGAAGGAGAGCGCCCTGTCCCTGTCCGGCGGTCAGCAGCAACGGCTCTGCATCGCCCGGGCTCTGGCGGTCCAGCCGCAGATTATCCTGATGGACGAGCCCTGCTCCGCCCTGGACCCCATATCCACCCAGGCCATCGAGGAGCTGATGCGGGAATTGTCCAACGAGTATTCCATCGTCATTGTTACCCACAACATGCAGCAGGCGGCCCGGGTTTCCGACTTCACCGCCTTTCTGAACCCCAGGG
>JAJEDS010000187.1 GCA_022821365.1 Dehalococcoidia bacterium
ACACCTATCTTGATACGCTGGGGGACCCGCAGACTATCTTCCGCAGCAGCAACACCTTCATTTTCTACGACCCTGATAACCTGAACGTGCGAGTGGGTCCCGACTTCTACGTGGCCTTCAACGTGGAGGCACCAGCGATAATGAGAAGGCTGCTGTACCTGCCCTGGGAAGCAGGGAAGCCGCCGGACTTTGTGCTGGAGGTAGGATCGGAAAGCACGGGGGCTCAAGACACTGGGCAGAAGCGGGACATCTACACCGGGATAGGGATAGGAGAGTACTGGCGGTTTGACAGCACGGGTGGAGAGATATACGGGGAGCCGTTGGCGGGAGAGGAACTGGTGGCCGGTGTTTACCGGCGCACGGCGTTGACCAATGGGCCGGACGGGGTTCTGAAGGGTTACAGCCGGAAGTTGCGGCTGTGGCTCTGCTGGCAGAATGGGATGCTGAAGTTCTACAATGACCGGACCGGGGAGTATCTGAGAAACATGGCCGAAGAACAAGCCGTCCGGCAGCAAGCCGAAGCCAGGGTCCGCCAACTGGAAGAAGAGCTTGGAAGGATCCAGAGGGGAAACTCTTGATGAGTGGTTGCCTGGAAACAAGGAGGAGTTAGAGGAGGGATGGTAATGGAAGTAATCCTTTGCTCTCCGCGGGGCTTTTGTGCCGGTGTGGTGCGGGCGATCCAGGTGGTCGAGGAGTGCCTGGAACGGTTCGGCCCACCCATATACGTAAAGCACCAGATTGTCCATAACCCCTACGTGGTAAGTGAACTGGAGGCCAAGGGGGCGGTAACCGTGGAGACGGTGGAAGAAATCCCCGAGGGCTCCAGGGTGGTTTTCTCCGCCCACGGGTCGCCGCCGGAGGACTTTGAGCAGGCCCGGGAGCGCAATCTCCAGGTTATCGACGCCGTGTGTCCCCTGGTCACCCGGGTCCACAACGAAGCCAAAAAATACCACGGCGAAGGCCGGAAGATTATCCTCGTGGGCCACGAGGGTCACCAGGAGGTTAAGGGGACTATGGGCCAGGCTCCTATGGAGCTGGTGGACGAAAAATCTGAGAATGGCATTCCTGTTTGGGACCCGGACACGCCGGTGGCGGTGTTGACCCAGACTACCCTCTCCACGGGAGACACGGCGGCGGCCATTGACCACATTCGCCAGAGATTCCCCGGGGCCGAAGTCCGCAACGATATCTGTTACGCCACCACCAACCGGCAGGCTGCGGTTAGCAAGATGGCGGAAATGGTGGAGGTGGCCCTGGTTATCGGGGCCCAGAACAGCTCCAACTGCAACCGTCTTCTTGAGCTGGCCCAGTCCCTGGGCATTCCCGCTCACCTGATTAACGGGCCCGAGGAATTACGGCCGGAGTGGCTGGAGGGTGTGAACCGGGTAGGCGTAGCTTCGGGTGCGTCCACTCCCGAAGTGTTGGTGGATGCTGTAATCACTACGCTGAACCCCGAGAAGGTAACGCCTATTGAAGTGGTGGAGGAAGACATCAGCTTCATTATGCCCCGGGAGTTGCGGTAGAGCCGGTCCCAGCGGTACCAGAAGAGTATGAAACCCTTGCTGTTCCTCCGTGGATAATCCGCCGCCCGTCCAGGAACGGGGCGCCCCCGGTCCCATTGCCCGAAGGGTTTTCTCCCTGCCAACCATAGTTTCCCTGGCCCTGGCGGCGGCCCTGTTGTTTTTCCTGGCCACACGGCTGGATATTGACCTGAGCGCCATTGGGCGGCAACTGCGGTCGGCTAATCCCCTCTACCTTGTTCTGGCGGTGGCGGTACACTACACGACCTTCCTGTTTCGCGGCCTGCGGTGGCGGCTGCTACTGAACAATGCCCGAACTGAAGGCGAAGAGCCAGCGGGTGTTTTCCAGTGCAGTCAACTAGTGCTGTTGGGGTGGTTCGCTAACTCGGTGGCCTGGCTGCGGCTGGGCGACGCATACCGCGCTTATCTTTACCACGAAGAACGCCGCGCCCCCTTCGTCCGTACTGTCGGCACTATCCTTACGGAACGGTTGTTGGACATTACCACCGTCGTCGTTTTGCTGGCTGTCTCCCTGCCCTTCCTGGTCAGCGCCGGGCCGGGAGGGGCCTGGACCGTCGCAGCCACTGCCGCCGCACTGCTGGGCGTGCTGGGTCTGATGCTGATGTTCATAACAGCCACCCGGGGACGCGGGGAAGACCTGCTGCAAAGTCTGCTGGCCTGGCTTCCGGACCGTTTGTCGGGCTGGATGCTGGAGCGATACCGCCAGTTTAGGGACGGAGCGCTGCTGAGCCTGAGGGGGGTTCCGTCGGCGGCTGCATGGGGGCTGCTGGGCTGGCTGGCCGAAGTGGCCCGGTTCTTCCTGGTTGCCCAGGCCCTGGACATCCACCTTTCGCCGGCGCTGATTGTCTTCGCCACCGTGGCCAACTCCCTGTTGACACTGGTGCCCACGCCCGGGGGTGTTGGCGCGGTTGAAGCTGGCCTGGCGGCCTTGCTGAGGCAACTTTCCGCGCTGGCGACGCCGATGGTGGCGGCCCTAGTGCTGGTGGACCGGTCCATCAGCTACCTGAGTGTCATCGCCATAGGGGCGGCGCTGTTCATGGTACGGTGGGCGCTCAGAAGGAAGAGCCGGCCGGCTCAAGGTTAAACATCGGCCCCTTTCAACAAAGGAGCGTGACGCCCAATGCTGTACACGGCCAGCTATTACGATCCGCAGGACTGGGTGGGACAGCCTTTCCGCGTATCGCGCGCCCACCCCAGGGGCCGGAAGACGCAATGGGAAACCCTTTCCTTCCTTTATCCCCCACTGGAGTTGCTGCGGGCTTACCGTGATGGCCAGTTGGACTTTGAGACCCTGAGCAGGGAATACCGCCGCAACCTGGACGAAAAGCTGCTGGTAGACTACCGATTAAGAAAGTGGCTGGAGCAGCTACCAAAACTGGGTGATGCTACCCTGCTGTGCTTTGAGCGAGGCAACGATCCCTGCCACCGGAGGGTGGCGGCGGAGTGGCTAAGAGAGCACGTACCTGAACTGGAGCTGGGGGAGCTGAAATAGCGTCCCGTAGCAGCCACCAATCTGCCGGCCGCACTCTTGACTATACCTGAGCCGACCAGCGGGTTGCGAGGCGCTGGCCGGGCTTGCTGCGAAGGTTGGCAGATTGGTCCTTGGTATTGCCATTTGCTGGCAATTACCCAATTCCCCCATTTGGGAATGTCTTGTATAATCTTGAGGGACAGGCCCGTTTCCGGTTTTCTTGCGCCTTTTAATCTGTTGCAGGTGGCGGGGTTGAAATGCCTGAAAAGTATCAGGACGAAATTGAAGAAATTCTGAAGGGCATCGAAGAACAGGAGCCGCCCCGGCCCGAGCGCCGACCCCAGCCCATTATCGACGATATGCCGCGGGCGGCCAGCGAAGAAGCGCCCCAGTATCGCGAGCAGGCCCGGGGACGCGGGGGAGTTAATTCCCGCTGGAAGCACGTAACCCCTGGCCGAGTGGCCCTGGCGGGCTTCGTATTCCTGGTGCTGGGTCTGGCCCTGAACTCGCTGGGCTTTGGCTGGCTAGTGTGGCTGGGTTTGCTGAGCCTGGCCGGCGCGTACCTGTTGTTCTTCGTCCGGCCCCGTGCGGTTAACAAGGACAAGCGGTGGCGGGGTCGCTCGGTTGAAACCCAGGGCCCGTCCCAGTGGCAGAGGTTCAAGCGCTGGATGAGTGAGTGACCCGGAAAATTAGCTCGGACTCTTGGCAGACTCCCCTGGCTCGAAGCCCGGGGAGTCTTCGTCTTTTCCGGCGGCCCACATTCCGAATGTGGCCTGGCCAGCGTCGGCAAACAGGATTCGGTAGAGGTCGGATGTGTATTCGCCCTTTTCCCACCACAGCAGGTGAGAGGAGCATTTGCAGTCCGATGAGCCAAATCGTCGAGCCACTATCTGCCCGCCCTGCTCCTTAATCGCATCTGCCCAGCGACATTCCCTCCGTGCCCCTTCGACCACCCACCACACTTGCGCCACCGGCGCCACGGCCGTCAAACGATCTATGTGCCAGTGGTGTTTCTTGTCCCGCCGCAGGTGGCGGCGGATGCGGCCTTTCAGGCCGTTCAGGGCGCTGCCGCAGTACAAGTAAAGGCCGGCGGGAAACTCGAAGGTCCCCAGCCGGCCTATTTCCAGCATTGCGTCCTCCGCCAGGTCGAGGACCAGGATGTAGCTGCCTCTTCTTACTGCCAAGTCCCCAAATACCTGGCCTGACCCTACCCTGAAACCGCCTGCTTGAACTCCTCGATGGCCTTGATGTGGGCATCGGGGTTGGGCAGGCCGGCCCGCATGGTGTTGATGGATAGGTGAGTGGCGCCGCATTCGGCCCAGGCCTCGGAGTTCCGGTTCCAGGCGTCGGGGCCGTCGGCGTAGTTCAGCCGGCCTTCGATGCCTATGCTGGCCGGGTCGCGGCCGGCGCCGGCGGCAATCTCCCGCATCTGACCAATGCGCTCCTGGCCGGCGCTGTCGGGCTGGAACTGGGGGAACCATCCGTCGCCCAGCCGGCCGATGCGGTCCACCACCTGGTCGGCGCCGCCGCCAAACCAGACGGGGATAGGCTGCTGCACTGGCAGGGGATTGATGCCGGCGTGGGTAATCTTGTGGTAGCGGCCCTCGAAGTTGACTATATCCTGGGTCCAGAGGGCCCGCATCAGGTCGATCTGCTCCTCGCAGCGACGGCCCCGATTGCGGAAGTTCTCGCCCAGGGCCTCGTACTCGACGTCGTTCCAGCCGATGCCAATGCCCAGGCGCAGGCGCCCGCCCGTCAGCACGTCCACGGCCGCGGCCTGCTTGGCCACCAGGGCCGCCTGCCGCTGGGGCAGGATGAGAATGCCGGTGGTCATCTGCAGCTTTTCGGTAATGGCGGCCAGGTAACCGAAAAGGACAAAAGGTTCGTGGAAGGTGTCCACGTGGCTATAGGGCCGGTTCCATTCCTCCCGCTTGCTGGCGTCCGCGCCCAGCACGTGGTCGAATACCAGCAGGTGCTCGTAACCCAGGGCCTCGGCGGCCTGGGCATAGTCGCGGACAGCCCCGGGGTCGGAACCTATTTCAGTCTGGGGAAAAACAACGCCTAGTTGCATGGGGCGCCTCCTTTGTCATTTGTGAACTCTTCTCCATCCTATACCGCTGCCCTTGAAGGGTGTCTTATTGAAAGCTGCCGAATCTGACTCTAAGCCCACGTTTTCACGTGTTGAAGATGGCCTGCTCTAATTCATGAAAGACCATCGGCGTTTCTCGCAATGCAGGCGCCAAGAACTGCAGTGCAAACTGTGCACGGTCATTCCCCAAATTTGGGATACGCATCTTTTCCCGCATAAATCTGAGCAGTTCCCTGTTTAAAGATTTGAAGTCGGCATCCTATGGTCGCCCATAGTTTATCAGCTCCATTGGCCTGGCGATTACTTCGCACGCATCTCCATCTTTACCATGCCTATTGCAAAACGTCCTCAAGACTTCGACATCGTAGAGATAGTTCCCTAGTTCCCTCCGAACCAATACACTAACGCCATCCTGAATCTTTTCGAGGCGTGCGGTTTCTGTCATCTCATCTCGATCAATTAGCTTCCAAGTTCTTATACATTTAGGTACGGACTGAAGTACTGCTACTAAGACTTCACTTTTCTCAACCTGTTTCGAGCGGAGGCGCGAAACAAAAAGGGTGTCTGGATGACTGTCACCAAATATCCGGTTGTAGCAATCAGGGTCAAACCCTAGGTAGAGCGTAACGAAATTCTTTGTGATAAATAACAAAAATGGCTGGCCAAGAGAGGCTTTAACCAGAACCTTCGAGTTGGTGGTTGCCCTTTAATTCAGCTTACTTGAGGACAGGGACGCTGGACAGGTACCAATTACCGGGCCAGCGTTTTACCCTTATAGCGGCTAGATGAATCGGTCAGAAAATCTACCACATCCATTCCACTGAATCCTGTTTCAAGAGGAGGCGCGAAGATGACGAGTAGTAAATTAACGACCAACGACTTACGGATACTGCTGGACGTGGCGGAAGGCTACATTTCCGAAAATGGCTTGGAAGCTGTAGACAGGTATGCGGCGCCAATGGACGTATTGCGCGCCATCAATAATGCCAAAGCGGCCATTGGTACCGGCAATCAATCGATCCCTACCCCAGTCCCAGACACGGACTGAGGCGGACCCGGAAACTGGCACCGCCGCACTTGTGATGATAATTCGGAAAAGCCCCAACATTTGAGCGAAAGCTAGCAGCCTGTCCGGGGAATATCCTCAGGCGGCTATTGGGGGACGCCACAGGTGGTTG
This sequence comes from Dehalococcoidia bacterium, assembly GCA_022821365.1. Classification (GTDB taxonomy): domain Bacteria; phylum Chloroflexota; class Dehalococcoidia; order Lucifugimonadales; family UBA3495; genus Bin22. The sequence goes on from JAJEDS010000187.1 coordinate 6,280, forward strand.
GATGCGGGTGAAGCCATGAATGGCTGGGTCCTTGTCAGCAAGGAAGCGTTCCCGCTGGACCCGGAGGGGCCGGCGCCCCT
>JAJEDS010000145.1 GCA_022821365.1 Dehalococcoidia bacterium
GCCTTGTTTACTCACGGCCCCTCTTTTTCATGCAGCAAGCCCGCTGCTGGCCTCCTGGCGGCTTTGGATGCTTGGCTACCTACTTACCTTTTCGCTTCCAGAAACTGTAAGCGCCGATGATGATTATGCCGAGGATGCATAAAATAAACACGGGGTCGGTAAGCAGGTTACGTGTTAATTCAGAAGTGTCCATAACCCTCACTCAACCGCTGCAGGGGCGCCATCGCCATCGCCATTCATTGTTTCCAATTAGGGCACCAGGACTTTGCGAAGTGGGAAAGACTTGCTGATAATCCACTCCTGGTACTCCTCTCACACGCCCCGCCCCTCTTGGGCGTTGTCGCAGCGATTGACCGGCAGGAAACTACGCTGGTTGGAGCCCGATTGTGTCCAGTAAGCTTCTTCCTTGGTAATCCACGGATAGGCACGAAAAGCCACTAATTCTGTAGCTAATCCCCAAGCCTCCAATTAGCGAATATTCAGGCCTGTTTGTGGTTAACCGCCGTTACCGCCCCGACAGCTTTACCGGCAGGCCCGTCCGGGCCGCTTCTTCGATGGCCAGGGTTACCTCTACCGTGCGCCTACCTTCCCGTGCCGTAGTGTGAGAGCAGGGGGTGCCGGCGGCCAGGTGGTCGAGCCAGGAGCGGGTCTCGTTGGCGATGGGACCCCAGTATTCGCCCATAGCCCAGTCGCCTGAGGAATTGCTCTGCATGAACAGGGCGTCCACATAGTGGTCGGGGACATAGGCGTGGGGGACGCCCTTGTCGGTGAAGAGGAAGCTGTCTTTGTTGTCCATGTCCAGGACGATTACGCCGTCCTCGCCCAGCACCTCGAAGCGGGCGCTCTGGCCGTAGGTGGGGTAGCGGGCCGGCAGGGCGTAGCAGATGCCCAGGTTGACCAGGGCGCCGTTGTCGAAGGTGATTATGGTCCAGGTTACGTCGTGGATGTCGTGGCCCATCTCCTTGTAGAGGCCGTAGTTGCCCCTGGCGATAACCTCCACGGGCCTGACGTCGGCCAGGTACCAGCAGGCCATATCCACGTAATAGGTGAGGGCGTCCAGGACGGGAGTGGCCTCGGGGGAACGCTTGAGAATCTCCATCATGTGGGCACGGGAGTTATAGACGCGAGACTGGATGCCCAAGATACCGCCGAGCCGGCCCTGGGCTACCTGCTCCCGCGCCAGCATCCAGCGGCGGTCATGGCGGCGGGAGTAACCTATGCGCAGTTCGACGCCGGTGCGGTCCACGGCCTCCACTATCTTGTCGGTATCCTCCAGGGTAAGGGCCAGGGGCTTTTCCACGAAGACGGGCTTGCCCAGTTCGAGGGCCTGGAGGATGGGCTCCACGTGCTCGTGTTCAGGGGTGGAGATGACGACCGTATTGACCTGGGGGTCGGAGATGATGCGGTAGTTGTCGCTGGAGGTGAGGTCGGCGTTGACCTGCTGCCCGAGCATTCCGGCCTTTTCCGGGTCGATGTCGGACACGGCGAGAAACCGTACCGAGGGATGGCGGGAAGCCATGTTGGCGCGGAGGGTGCCGATGCGGCCGGAGCCTACAACGGCGACGCCGAGGTCCTGTTTCTGCATGGGTTATCTCCTGGTTTCTTTGTTTATCGACGAAGGGGCACGAAGGTCACTAAGGCTGGTTAAGGTTTGCTCCGGTCATTAGCACGGGATGGCTTACGTGCGAGATTCTGGCCGGAACCAAGCGTTTGCCGTCGGGGTCAACAGCCAGCATGGTTCCGGTGAGTACAAGGTGTCCCAGAATCGCTGGGTCAGATTCTGCACCAAAAATCGCGACAGTCGTGGCATCCACTCCCTGCAATCTGACCTTAACGCTGCCAACCTCATCGTCAACTACTCTGCCATCGGGAAATTGGGACTGTATTGTGCGGTCAGGAACTAACCCAAGTTCACGCAACAGGAAACCGGGTAGGCAGGGAAAGCAGGTCCTGGTGTCCACCACGGCGTCAATTGTGACGGAGCGGGCGCCGTCAGCCGAAAAAATCTCTATGGGCACACTGAATCTTTCCATTTCTGGCCTCGCTCAAATCGTCTCGCCACCATAGAAACACAAAGAACCACGAAGATTATACCCTTTCTTCGTGGTTCTTCGTGACCCTTCGTGGATAGATGCCAGGGCGGCCCCAAAGGGACGCGGTGGCGTTAAGCCTTCTGGTAAATTCGGCTGCCTGCTTCCCGGAACTCTTCGGACTTTTCCTGCATGCCGACTTCAATGGCGTTGTCCGTGTTGAGGCCCCGCTGCTTGGCGTATTCGCGGACGTCCTGGGTGATTTTCATGGCGCAGAACTTGGGGCCGCACATGGAGCAGAAGTGGGCTACCTTGGCGCCAGTGGCGGGCAGAGTCTCGTCGTGGTAGTCGCGAGCCGTTTCCGGGTCCAGGGCCAGGTTGAACTGGTCTTCCCAGCGGAACTCGAATCGGGCCTTGGACAGGGCGTCGTCCCACTCGGCGGCCCGGGGGTGACCCTTGGCAACGTCGGCGGCGTGGGCGGCGATCTTGTATGTGATCACGCCCTCCTTCACGTCCTGCTTGTTGGGCAGGCCCAGGTGCTCCTTGGGGGTTACGTAACAGAGCATGGCGGTGCCGTACATGCCGATCATGGCGGCGCCGATGCCGGAGGTGATGTGGTCGTAGCCGGGGGCGATGTCGGTGGTGAGGGGCCCCAGGGTGTAGAAGGGGGCCTCGTGGCAGACTTCCAGCTGCCGGTCCATGTTCTCCTTGATTTTGTGCATGGGAACGTGGCCGGGGCCTTCAATCATCACTTGCACGTCGTGTTCCCAGGCAAACTGGGTCAGCTCGCCAAGGGTCTGGAGTTCGCCGAACTGGGCCTCGTCGTTGGCGTCGGCGATGGAGCCGGGGCGGAGGCCGTCGCCCAGGGAGAAGGAGACGTCGTAGGCCCGCATGATTTCGCAGAGTTCCTCGAAGTTGGTGTAGAGGAAGTTCTCCTGGTGGTGGGCCAGGCACCAGCCGGCCATGATGGAGCCGCCCCGGGAGACAATGCCGGTTACGCGGTTGGCGGTCAGTGGGACGTAGCGCAGCAGGACGCCAGCGTGGATGGTGAAGTAGTCCACGCCCTGTTCGCACTGCTCGATGATGGTGTCGCGGTAGATTTCCCAGGTCAGTTCCTCCGGGTTACCGTCCACCTTTTCCAGGGCCTGGTAGATGGGGACGGTGCCGATGGGAACGGGGGAGTTGCGGATGATCCACTCGCGGGTGGTGTGGATGTCGCTGCCGGTGGACAGGTCCATCACCGTGTCGGCGCCCCAGCGGGTGGCCCACAGCATCTTTTCCACCTCTTCGCGGATGGAGGAGGTGATGGCCGAGTTGCCAATGTTGGCGTTGATCTTCACCTGGAAGTTGCGGCCGATGATCATTGGCTCCGACTCGGGGTGGTTGACGTTGGAGGGTATGATGGCCCGACCACGGGCAATCTCCTCGCGGACGAAATCGGGTTCCACTCCCTCGCGGATGGCGATGAACTCCATTTCGGGGGTGATGATGCCGTTTTTGGCGTAGTGCATCTGGGTAACCGGGCGGCCGCCCTGGCCGCGCAGGGGGCGGCGGGACAGGCCGGGGAAGGGCTGGCCCTTGTCCTGGCCGCGATAGATCACGGGCGCGGCGTCGTATTCCTCCACGTCGCCCCTCTCCAGGATCCAGGGGCGGCGCAGGGCGGGCAGGCCCTGGCCCAGGTTGAGGCGGGCGGTCGGGTCGGAATAGGGGCCGCTGGTGTCGTAGACGTTCAGCGGGGCGTTCTGTTCATCGCCAAACCGGCCCGAGGTCGGGGTAAGGGTTACCTCGCGGAAGGGGACGCGGATGTCGTCCCGGGAGCCGGCGGCGTAGACTTTCTTGCTAGCCGGGAATGAAGATTGGCCCTGGATTTCCAGGTCGGACTGGGTCTGGGTCATGGTGTACCTCCCCTTACTGATTGGGCTGTTGACAGGATTGAGTATCCGAGTATTCCTGTTGACCTCCTTGCAGGCTGGTCCATTATGGCGGACCCCGGACCTGCTTTTCTATTTCACTGTCGGCGATGCGCTAGTCGACGGCGGCGGTTGGGCTGTCGATAAGGGTCACGCTGGAATCGAGCAACTCAAAGTCGAACTCCTGGGACGGGGCCGCGGCACGGCGGGTCAGGATGATGACCGCGGTAATGACGGATGAAATAACCAGGGCCAAGGCGAAGGCCCAGAACATCTGGCCGCCGGTGGGGGCGGTCAGAGCCCAGGGAGATAGCAAGTCGGGCTTGGGATAGTAGAGGGCGCCAATGATAATGCCGATTCCACCGGCTACCAACACGCCCCAGCCGGGCATCCGGCGGGAGTAGAGGCCCACGAGCACGGGCGTAACGAGGGCCGCTCCCAGCAGGTCGGCAATGAGAAAGACGTAGAGGACGCTGTGGCCCTGGGAAGCTACGATGATGGCGGGAATGGCCACAACCACCGTGATGACGCGGGCCAATACCATAAGGGAACTGCGCCCGATGCCAAAACCAGCCATGTCGGCCGCAACGCCGCTGGCAATCCCGTTCATCAGCGTGTCCAGAGTGCTCATTGCCAGCATAAGGGCGCAGATGAGCATGAGGAAGTGCATCCACATGGGAAACACGTCGGCGGCCAGGGCGAACAGGGCGGCGGCAACGTCCGGGTATCCGAAAGGCTCTACCGACCCGTTGCCCACGGCGGCGATGCCGGCCATTCCCATGAGGAAGGTTAGGGGTATGGCGATGGCCACGGCGCCCCACAGGCTGCGGTTGAGCACCTGCTGGTCCCTGACCGTGTAGACCCGCTGCCACATTCCAGGATGGAAGGCGTTGGAAGCGACGATGCCGATTATTAGAACGATGGCAAAAAAGTAGCTGCCCGAGTTGCTGGTGGACAGCAGGCCGGCATTATTGGCCTCGGACCAGGCATCGGTCCTGCCCAGAAGTACGGCGGCGACTACAACCAGGAGCAGGAGGATGGGAATTAGAACCCAGAACTGGATGCGGTCGGTATAGATGGAAGTGCGAAGGCCGCCATAGGCGGTGTAGGCGATGACCACGATGCCGACGGCAAGGGAAGTGGCCCACAGGGGGGTATCGGTAAGGTTGCTGACGGCGGCCGTGATTGCGGTAAGTTCCGCGGTGATGAAGATACCCATGATAAAGATGATGGAGAGAAAGATGGTAACAAAGGGGACAATGCCGAACCGGTGCCGGACGTACTCGGTGAGGGAATGGCCGTTGGGCATCAACCGGCGAATGCGCGGGCCGACGAACATATACAGGACGGGGATGCCGGCCATGCCGATGGCGTAGCCGACCAAGGAGATGATGCCGAAGTTGGCGCCGGACTCGCCGGGGCTTAGCAATACCCAGGTGCCGAACATGGAGGCCACGAGGGTGGCTATGCCGACATTGACGGAGGCGTGGTTGCGGGAAACCGTGTAGTCCTCTACGCTCTGGTCGCGGCGACGCCAGGAATAGGACAGCCCCAGCACGAGGATGACAGCGCAGACGATTATCAGCGTAACGATACCAAAAGTCGTATCGAGCATGGCGCGTCTCCCGTTAGCTTTCTTACAGTAAAGAGGGGCAGAACCAGACGAAAAATAAAAGACCGCCGAGTCTATGAACTCTGGCGGTAAATGAGCGGCAACCCCCAGTTCCTACGCCGGCATTACCCGGATCAGGTGCTACGGTCGGCGGCTGTGTGGCCGCCCTCTCAGCCTGGCATAACCAAGCTCCCGCCAGAAGCATATTCGATTGTTGGTGGCAAGATACCACAGGGAATATGGCGGGTCAAGCAGAGGGTGGAGCCAGTAACGGTTCAGGGGTAGCAGGAACAGGAAGGGCCCCAAGTGTCGTCTTTCCGGCGAAAGCCGGTATGACGGTCTCAGAGTGGAGGCCCCCTGGAATGTGGACAGTTGGTGGACCCAGCCGGGGATATCCCGTCTTGGTTCCGCTGTTCATTCAGGTGGGAAGTCATGCCGCCCAGGGAAATCGTTATTGGGAATTTCTTTAACCACAGAGGCGCGGAGTGCGCAGAGGAGCGTGAGATTTTCTTTGCTACTCAGCGACCTCTGCGTCGCCGCGGCTGGAAATGGACTGGAACAGCATCAGGTCAGCCGAGCGGTCCAATTGAAATGAGGTTGACCTGAGGCCGGGCCGGTTTCTTGACAACCTTGCCCACCAAGCTACAATTCTCTTGGAAACTCCCCAACAAACTTGAAAAAAGGAGTGATTGACATGCCGTTTTACGAAAGAGGCGATGTCCGCATTTATTACGAAGAGCAAGGATCGGGATTTCCGCTGCTGCTGACCCCTGGCGGCGGCCTTAACTCCATAGCCGCAGGTTGGCCCAGGCAGGTCTTTGACGGGATGGAGGCTTTCAAGAACGACTTCCGCTGCATCACCATGGACCAGCG
>JAJEDS010000159.1 GCA_022821365.1 Dehalococcoidia bacterium
CAGGCTGCACAGGTACTCCAGCGTGGTAGTCCGCATGGCGTTGGCGTACTCTACCAGCGCCTCCTTGTCGGGACAGCGCCAGTTGCTTAACTCCTCCACTCCATAGCCGAATCCAACGTCGTTGGGGTCCGGGTCCTTGCCCAGGCGTTCCGCCCAGCCCTGTTCGTAAAGCTGGGGTTCCCCCTTGGCGCGGGTCTGCACCCACCGGTCCAGGGCCCGCCCGTAGTGCCACAGGATAAAGCCGATGGAATGGCACTGGTCGTTGGGGCGGTATTCAATCTCTTCCTGGCTCAACCCGTCAATATACCGCTCCGTCCACTCCCAGTTGGTCTCAAAGGCCTGCCTTATCAGGTCCTGCATAGCCGTCATAGCACTGCCTCCCCCCTTTCTTTTCCACGAAGGAACACGAAGAATCACGAAGGGATTTTTCCCCGCTCCTTCGTGAAACTTCGTGCCTCTTCGTGGATAATCAGATTACTCGGCGACGATGTAGTTGCGCAGGGTGCCGATGCCGCTGATTTCCACCTCGATGGTGTCGCCGGGGAACATGTCGCCGTCGGCGCCCTGGGTGCCCATCATCAGCACGTCGCCCGGGTGCATGGTGGTGTACTTGCTCATCTCGATAATCCACGTCGGCACGTCCCAGATCTGCTCCGCGGACGTGAAGTCCTCCCACACATCCCCGTTGTGGCGGACGATGATGTGGAAGCCGTCGTGGGCCAGGTCGGTAACAATCCAGGGGCCCAGGGGCTTGAAGGTGTCGCAGCTTTTGCCGCGGAACATGGTGCGGTCGCCGCCCTGCCAGACGCGCTCGCTGATGTCGTTGGCGATGGTGTATCCGAAAACGCAGTCCAGGGCCTCGTCCCGGCTGGTCACCTTGCGGGCGTGCTTGCCCAGTACCACGGCCAGTTGGCCCTCGGGCTGCACCGCCCCGGCGCTGTCGGCTGGTACAACTATGTTCTCCTCGGTGCCGATGAGGGCATGGACGGAGCGGAAGTTGGGTTCAGGGAACTTGGGATAGTTGGGCGCGGCTCCCCGGCGGGCGGCCATGCCCTCCACGTGGCCGTTGTGGTTGGGACCGGCGGCGTAGAGCATGGGCGGAATGATGGGGGCCAGCAGGCGCACCTCGCCCAGGGCGTAGGTCTGGCCGGTGTCCGAGGGGTTATTGATGGGGCTGCCGTCAACCTCAATAACCTCATCATCCACGATGCGGCCGTGGCTGACCCTCCCTTCCCGTTCAAATCGGCACCAGATCATAGCTGCCTCCTGTTGCTGTTAATTTACCCACGAATATACACGAATAAGCACGAATGTTGCTATGGCCTTTATCCCCTCATATCAATTGCGTTGCCAAAGCAATGCAAGGGAACGGGTATGCCAATCCCATTCGTGAAAATTCGTGCCCATTCGTGGATAAACAGAAAGGCCTTCAGCCGGCCATGCGGAGGACGCCGTACATGTGGGCATAAAGCTTGGCAGCCCCCTTGACCAGGGGCCACAGCTGCAGGTCGGCGTCGGGGCGGACGTGCTCGAAGATTTCCGTCTCGGTGTAGCGCCAGTCCGGACGGCCCTGGCTCTCCAGGCTATCCACCAGGCGGCGGGACTCGCCTACCGGAATGAGCGGGTCGCCGATGTCGTGCATGATCAGCAAGCGGTTCCGGTAATTGTCGATGTGATTTCGGGGAGAGATGCCGTCCAGTTCTTCCAGGAAATCCGGGGGCATCTCGTTCAGCAGCCGCTCCGCCTCCTGGGGGTCGGTGCCGTCCAGCAGGCGGCGGGATAAGTCGGCGGTCCCGGAAAGCCCGTCAAGTTCCGCCTGGGTTACCTGGGCGTTGTCCACGAAGCGACGGGCCAGAATATCCCTCTCTTCTGCGGTGGGAGCCACTTCAATCAACTCGTTTACGAATACGCGGCGGGTAAGCCGGTCCACGTCCCAGTGCTCCAGCGTATCACCGGAACGCTTGGTGCTGCTGGCAATCTGGACGAAGAAGTCGCGGGCGTCATAGTAGGCGCCAAAGGCATTGACGAAGGTCACGTCGTCGCGGATGCGCGGGTCGGCCGCCGCCACCATAATGAAGGAACCGCCGACGGAGAAACCGGCCATGCCGATGCGGTCGGGGTCCACGTAGTCCTGCCGGTGCAGGTGCTGGAAGGCCCAGACCAGGTTTTCCACCTCCGCCGGGTCCACGTTGTTCTGCAGGCCCATGGTGGGCGACCAGCTGAACATGGGCACGTAGCCGGCCCGGGCCAGGGCATTGCCGAAGTTGACCACATCCCGGTCGTCCCGGCCCGCGGCGTTGGCCCCCAGGAATACCAGCAGGGCGGCCCGGCGCTTGCCGTCGGGGATGTAGTAAATGTCCGCCTGGCCCTCGGCGTCGGCCCGCTGGAAGGTAATCTCCTCCCGCACCGGCGTCTGGGTGAACCAGGCCTGGGGCTTGACGGGGATGTTGAGCACCTGGGTGACGAACAGGGCAGTGTGGAAGCCGGTGGGCAGCTGGGGAAACACGGTAAACAGGACCACCACCATCAGCAGCAGTAAGCCCAGGACGGCGTAGACGCGGTAAGTTAGCCGGCCAAAGAACCTGGTGATGGCGTAGCAGACGCGTTTGAGCATGGTTGGGCCTTAACCAGCATGGTACCTAATCCCTTCCCCCTTGACGGGAGAAGGTCAGGATGGGGGTGAAAGTAACCCCTGGTGAACAACCGGGAAGGGCGCACGACTGTTCGTGCGCCCCCATTATACGCCCCCTGGACCGGCGGAAGGCCGGCGGTCAGCGTTATGCCCTTTTACTTCGCGGGCTCCTTGGTCATCAGCAGGTGGCGGGCATCGGCCAGCAGTTCCTCGTCCGAGCGGCTCAGGTCGATGAGGTCGCCGTGGGGCTGGGGGACGGGAAAGCCCGTGCGGTAGTACAGTTCTACCCGGTTGCCTTCCGGGTCGAAGAAGTACATGCCGAAGGCGTTGCCGTGGCTGACGATGCGCTCGATGGTGATGTTCTCGGCCTCCAGGGCCTCCTTGTACTCCCGCATGTCCTGGATGGTAGGGACCTTGAAGGAAATCTGCTGGATGGTCTTGGTCTCGTCGTTGGCTTCGCGACCCTTCATAATCACGAACTCGTGGTGTTCTGACACCGGGTCGGAAGACATGAAGCACATGCCCCGCTCCATATTCTCATCGGCAATCTTCAGCCCGATAACGCGGTTGTAGAAGTCGCGCTGCTTCATAAAATCGTCGGCATAAATGCCAACGTGGCCCAATCCGGTAGTCTGCGGCATGGTTGTTCCTCCTAAATTCCTTTTGGTAAGTTTGCTGCTTGGTATTATTCTATCAATCGGGCGACTCCAAATGCTACTACGGACATAAACGCCATGCCCGATAGCATGAAACCGACGAACCAGCGGGTCTGATTGGCAAATCTTTGTTCCATCTTCGCTTCGAGCTGGGCGATTTGCACCTGGAGGCTTCCGACCTGTGCAGTGAGGTCATCCTTGGTAGCCAGATGTTCGTAAGCTCCCTCTAGCCGGCTGACGCGTTCTTCGAGACTTGAATCGGTAGTGGTCAAGGATGCACCTCAAGAAATGTTGGGAGTGTCGGTGTACTTGCGGCGATTATAGCATGCCAAAAAATCACCGAGCCATTTGCTTGCAGCCTAAGACTAAATGATTCCGTCTCTTTGTAGTCGTTGCACTACCGTTATCGCAGAACCCGCAAACTCAGAGGGTTGTTCAAGAATGAACGAAACAAAATTCCTGCGTTCGGAATGGGGTAACTCCATAACATCTGCTACAAAGCCGCGCATCCAGTCGAAACGGTAATACCATACGTCCAGCTTGTTCAACCCCAGGTTTTCGATAGTGCTATTGGCTTTTTTCAGTTCATCTGGTGGGAGACCATCTTCTGGCTCAATCCTGCCACTAATCTCGTCATAACTGAAATAGTTCTCAGGTCTTTCCGTAATTTGATCGGCACAGGGATCAACGTAACCCGTATCCGGCCACTTGTTCTGCTTGTTTTGTTCGTTGCACCTCCGACAGCTGAGTATCCAGTTGTTCCAATCATAAGCTAAGCTTGGGCATCGGCTGATTGGTCTGAAATGGTCTACTGTAGGACTGAGCCCACCAGACTCAGCTTTACAATCGCACTGCCGTTCGCAGTACCAGCATATGTAATGGGTGTGTTTACCTAAGTCTTTTCGGTACTGTGTCCAGTAATGGTCATTTGGTCGACCACCGATACCTTTCTTAAAATGGTTCACCCATCCCTGAGTGAACTGCTTAGCATATCCGGAGACACCCACTGGTACTGACCCCCGCATAATCCAGCGCAAACCGTCTATTCTCCTTCTTGGCCAAGTTCAGACATCCTGGAACGCAAGAACTTCTCCATCAGAGTTGCGTAGCGTTCCCTCTGTGCTTCTAAAGGCCCACCTTTCGCCAGCAGATCCTGGCTTACTTGCCGTCGCAATCGATTTAGTTCCTCTTCCTCTTTCTCATTTAACTGGTCCTTTCCGCGAAGCTCCTTCAGCCGGTTGGCCCGATCTACAGTAAGCTGGTCTGTCGGTTCATCCACACCCATCATCCCACGCAGAATCTCATCAGCCGTCCACCCAATAACGTCCTGCTCGTTAATTGAAGCAGTCACGACGCCGTTGGCATCCCGACTCAGCACATGCACCTGCCCCGTCTTCAACCCCGCCACCACGAAAGGCGAATGGGTAGTAGCGAAAATCTGCAAGCCCGGGAAATGCTCCAGCAAGGTCGGAATCACCCGCCGCTGCCAGGTGGGGTGCAGGTGGTTTTCAATTTCATCAATGAAGACTATTGCAGGTTCTCTTTCCCACACGAATTCCTCGAAATCATAATAATATGCGATTCTGCACGCTAGCAGCCTGTCCGGGGAATATCCTCAGGCGGCTATTGGGGGACGCCACAGGTGGTTGGATGCGGGTGAAGCCATGAATGGCTGGGTCCTTGTCAGCAAGGAAGCGTTCCCGCTGGACCCGGAGGGGCCGGCGCCCCT
>JAJEDS010000205.1 GCA_022821365.1 Dehalococcoidia bacterium
ACTACTCAGCGCCAAGGAGCGGGCCAAGGCCGAAGCCCTGGCCCAAGTCCAGATCGCAGCCGACTAACCATCTCAGCCGACTAACCATGGTGACATTTTCGCTTTCCATTTAACGGGACAGAATCGCTGGACAACAACAACGATGGACACGAATAATCACTAATTTTGCTGGACCAGAGCCACGCCCCATGCTTAAGCGGCGTCTTTCCTTGTTGGTGAATGGCTCCTGGGCGGCGTCAAGTTTAAGGTGGGAGTCTCCCAGCGCCCTTTCGTCGTTCCCGCGAAGGCGGGAACCTCGGTGGGCTCGGTCAAGATTCCTGCCGACGCAGGTAGGACACGGCGCATTTGGCGACACCCCCTACCCCTCGCCCAACTCCTTCATCCGGGGCAGCACCCGGCGGCCGAAAAGGTCCACCTGCTCCATCACGCCCTCGTGGGACATGCCGGGCTGCTGGAAGGCCAGGTCCACCACGCCCACGCCGCAGCGGTGGTGCAGTTCCTCAATCTGATCGGCCACCGTTTCCGGCCCGCCCACGAAATTGAGCTGGGCCCGGGGCGGACGGGCCGCCGAGGCCGGAGGGTCGTTGTCGGCCCGGGAGTCGTACCTGGCCCCGCTGCGGGCGGCCAGCACCGCCCGGGCCAGGGATGAACTGATGGACAGGCCCCGTTCCGCGCCCCGGGCGTGAAGGCTGTTCAGGAAGTCCTCGGCTTCGGCGTCGGTTTCCGCCAGGCAGATGCCCCCGCGATAAACAATGTCATCGGGGGCGGGCTGCCAGCCGGCCTCTTCGCACCAGCCGCGGTACTTCTCGACCAGTTCTACGGCGGCATCCACGCTGGCGTAGGCAATGCCCAGGCCCAGCCGGTTTTCGGCGGCGTACTTGATGGTATCGTCGCTGCGGGTGGCGACGATGGCTGGCGGCATGGGCCGCTGCACCGGCTTGGGCCAGACCGATACCGTTCGGTAGTTGTAGTAGCGGCCCTCCCAGGAGAAGGGTTGGGATTCCGTCAATGCCCTCAGCACCAGGTCCATCCCCTCCAGCAGCTTGTCCCGGCCCTCGTTTGGGTTCAGGTCGTACACCTGGTCCTCGCTCAGGGTGCCCCGCATGAAGGCCACCACCAGCCGCCCCTCGGTCAGGTTGTCCAGCATCCCGATTTCCTCGGCGGCCCGCACCGGATTCAGAATGGGCAGAAGCTGGCCCAGCAGGGCAATCCTCACCCGCTGGCACTGCTGGGCCACCGCCGCGGCCATAACCGCCGGGTTGGGCGTGGTGCGGTTGCCCGAATAGTGGTGCTCCGACAGGCTCACCCAGTCGAAACCCACCTCTTCCGCCAGGCGGCATTCGGCCATGCCGTCGCGGTAAGACTGCATTGCCACGTCCGGGTCATAGAAGGACGGGGGAACCGGCCAGCCGGCGGGGAACTTCTCCCGCTCCAGGTAACCCATGCAACCGAAGTAAGAAGCCTTCATATTACTGCACCCTTACGGCGGTACCCTTCGTGCCAGTTGTATCTGTATAGCCATTGCGGCTTGGGATAACCGCCTTGATTTGGGGTAGCCCGGCCGTCAGCCCTGGACGGCGTACTTGATGTGGTCTATCCGGGGATATCCTGCCCCGTCGGTCAAAAGGACACTGACCAGGTCGATACGCCAGGGAACGTCCTCCCCGTAGTTTTCGGAGACGCGGTTTTGCAGGTAGTGCTGGGCGGCGGCCACCAGGTGGTCGGCCTTCCGGCGAGTAACGGACTCCCAGGGTGTGCCAAATGTGGCGGTGCGGCGGGTGCGGACTTCCACAAAGGCCAGTTCCTCCCCGTCCCGGGCCACCAGGTCAATCTCGCCCCAGGGGCATCGGTAGTTGGAATCCAGGATGCCGCATCCGGCGTCCCGCAGAAAACCGGAAGCCAGAGCCTCCCCGCGCTTACCCAGCTTCACCCGCGCCGTGGTCATATCAATCGCCTCCCATCGCCATCATAGCCTGCCGCAGCGGGGCGAAGGAGCGGCGGTGCAGGGGACAGGGCCCCAGGCTGGCCAGTTGCTCCCGGTGCAGGGCGGTGCCGTAGCCCTTGTTGCGGGCAAAACCATAACCGGGGTAGAGAGTGTCCGCCCGTTCCATGGCCCGGTCCCGGGTTACCTTGGCCACTATGGACGCCGCGGCTATGGAATAGCTCCGGGCGTCTCCCTTGACCAGGGTCTCGTAGGGGTAAGGGCACTCCCGGATGGGCACGTAGTCCAACAGCAAGTGCTGCGGGACGACCGCCAATCCTTCAACGGCCCCCAGCATGGCCCGGATAACCGCTCGCCCAATGCCAATGCGGTCTATCTCCTCCGGTGATTCTTCCACAACCGCTACGGCCAGGGCGTTCTCCTGAATCAATACGAAGGCCGCCTCCCGCTGCCTGGCGGAAAGGCGCTTGCTGTCGTCCAGCTTTTTCAGCCAGGCCTCCTCGCCGGTCAGGCCCGACGGCAGCGCCACCGCGGCGGCCACCACCGGCCCGGCCAGCGGCCCCCGCCCGGCCTCGTCCACGCCGGCAATCACCCGCAAACCCTGCCGGTAAAGGCGGCGTTCGTGGGACAGGTCAGGCACGGCGCGCCCCGTCCCATCGCGAATCATATCTGGGCTTCCCCCGTCGTTCCCGCTCAGGCGGGCACCTCGTACCTTGTAGCTGGGTAGGGGCGATTCGCGAATCGCCCCTACGGGGGGATATCCCAATCGTCAGTAGGGGCAGCCCTTCGACAAGCCCAGTTCGAAAGGCGAAAATACCCATCCATCCCGCTTCGCCGTCAGTCAATAAAGCCACCGCCCAGCACGGTATCGCCCTGGTAGAAGACCGCCGCCTGCCCCGGCGTAATGGCCCGCTGCGGCTTGTCAAAACGGACCGTGGCCCCTGCCGGCTCGGGATGCAGCATCGCCGGAGCCTCTTCGAACTTGTAGCGAATCTTGACCTTGACGGGTGTTGGGCCGACCGGCGGAGTTCCCGCCACGTAGTTCACCCGGGAGACGGTTAGACTGTCCCGGTACAGGGCCTGTTCCGGCCCCACCACCACGCGGTTGGTCTCCGGTTCAACCCGCAGCACGTACAGTGGTTCGGCGCCGGTTATGCCCAGGCCCCGCCGCTGGCCCACGGTGAAGAACTCAATGCCCTTGTGCCGGGCCAGCACGTTGCCGTCCTGGTCGACAATGTCGCCGCCGGTGGTGGCAATCCGCTCTTCCAGGAAGGCCTTGTAGTCCCCAAAGGGGATGAAGCAGATGTCCTGGCTGTCGGGCTTTTCAGCGTTGGGAAAGTCCGCCTCCAGGGCCAGTTGCCGGATGGCCTCCTTGGAGTAGCCGCCCACGGGCATCAGGGTACGGCCCAGTTCATCTTGCCCCATGCCGAACAGTACGTAGGACTGGTCCTTGGCGGCGTCCAGGCCCTTCTTGAGAGAGAATCCTCCCTTGCCGTCCTCTATACGGGCGTAATGGCCGGTTGCCACGTACTTCGCATCCAGGATGGAAGCGCGGGTAGACAGGAAGTTGAACTTGATCTTGTCGTTGCAGGCAATGCAGGGATGGGGAGTACGCCCCTGCTGGTACTCGGAGCAGAAGTAGTCGATGACGTGGTCCTGGAACTCCTGCTGCACGTTCAGGACATAGTGGGGTATGCCCAGCCGGTGGCAGACGATGCGGGCGTCCTCCACGTCGTCCACGGTGCAGCAGCCCCGGTAGTAGTCGGGCAGGTCGGCCTGGTCCAGGCTGTACAGCTTCATGGTAACGCCGACCACGTCGTAGCCCTGCCTCTGCAGCAGCAACGCCGCCACCGACGAATCCACGCCGCCGCTCATGGCGACGACCACCCGGTTGTCCTTTGTACGTGCCATAGTCGGGTTAGCGTAGCACAAGGGAATATTGGGGACAAGGACGGGATGTCAGTGGGGGAATGCTCTCAGAGTATATGTTTGACCAGGGCGGAAGCTGGCCGGTTCTGCTAGCGAGGGGAAATAATTCAAACTATCGGAAGACTTCGGTACCTTCGTGCAGCAGGGTTGAAGTGGCTAAACCTCGACAAATGCTGTGGTGGCCTGTGGCTCAGGTATAGGTTCGCCGTGTTCACGCATTATTTCCAGATGATACTTCACGGCTTCACGAATTAAATCTTCAGTTTCCTTTTGAGTATCACCTGCGGCAATGCAACCGGGCAAATCAGGAACATAGGCGGAATAGCCATTGCCGGTCTTTTCGATGACCACACTGTATCGCATAACTACCTTAATTCCTCCAGGCCCGCTTGTTGCAGAATACTCTTCCACGTTGAGATTGCCAAGTCCTTGCTTGGGTGACCGGCTATGGTGACAGTACCCGGTTTGCTAGGGTGATGATAGTGTCGGTGGCTTCCGCTTGTACGGACGCGGAACCAGCCATCTCTTTCCACAATTCTCATCGCCTCTCTGACTTTAGGCATAAATTGGCCCTTCCTGCATCTATCCCAGCCTCGGCATCACCTCCTCGCTGAACAGCTTCCCGGTTAATACGTCTCTGGGTTCTCGTGGCCTTAAGACATCTGCTTTTTCAAAATAGCGTCCAGGAAAGGCTTGAGTTCAGTTTCAGCCGAATGCATGACGAAGCCTACCGGGACATCGGCATCAACCGGATCGTAAAAAACCACGAGATTAGGAGTAACGGTAAACCCCTCGCCAAGCCGTTTTTGCGTAGATACGGAGAGGGTTCCGGTATCCGGGCAGTATTCCACTATGAGCCTGGAGGCAATCTCTAGCTTGTCATTTACCCTTGATTCTGCCATGGGCGTCCTCCATATCTTGCTTCCATTCGTCTGTCAGGATAAGCCGTCAAAAACGTACCATCCATTAGCAAGACTACCACAATCCATTGTCGGAACCCTTCTACTCTTCCCGATAGCAATGTTCTGCTTTCTCCATCTTCCCACCGGACAATCAAGCGTTCGTATGGGTTCTCTATGATACCTGCGACCCATTCCGGCAGTATTTCGGGATGTCGTTCCTGAAAGTTCCCACCGTGCGAAGACTTGGGAAGGGCTTCATATACCCGCAGTAATCGTTGCCTTTCTTGTTCTGGAGAGTGGTCAGTTTCACTTGGCTGCTCCATTGGCAAACTTCCCCTGCGTCAAGTCGCATATACTAACCCCGCGACACTGCTTTGGCGGGCTCATATTTCCCTACCCCAGCCTCGGCATCACCTCCTCGCTGAACAGCTTCATCGACCGCAGCACCTTCTCCCGTCCCATGCCGCCGAAGTCAAAATTGCAGCCAAAGTACTCTATCCCGTGTTCCCGCAGGGCATTTATCTGGGCCACGCACTGGTCCGGGGTGCCGATGATGGCCCGGTTGGCGGCCAGGTACTCGTAGCTGTCGGGCAGTTCGGTGCGCTCACGCCGCCAGTCGTCCATCCGGCGGTACACCTCGCTGCCTGACGGGATGAAGCGGCGCCACTGCATAATGTCCGCCACCCAGTTGATGCGGTCCTCCGTGTCCCGCAGCACCTCCTCCTCCGTTTCCGCCACGTAGAAATAGCGGAAGAAGGGAATTTCCGACATGGGGCGGTTGTTGCCCGCCGCCGCTGCCTGCTCCACGAACCGGTGGCACAGGTCCAGCGCCAGGGCAGTGTCCTGCACCACGGCGATGCACAGGTTGTGGCCCGTGTTCACCAGGAAGTCCAGCGTCGCCTGTGTGCGGGTGGCGGCGATGTAGATGGGCGGGTGGGGCTGCTGCAGGGGCGGGGGCACCAGGTTGATGTCCTCCAGCTTGTTGTAGGGGCTTTCGTAGCTGAAGCCCGGCGTGGTCCACAGGCCCTTGATGATCTTGATGGAGTCCTGGAACCTGCCCGCGCTCTCCCCCGGGTCCAATCCGTAGCCGGTGTACTCGTAGCCGCCGGAGCCCCGGCCAAACCCCACGTCCAGCCGTCCGTTGCTGATCAGGTCCAGCATGGCCCCATCCTCGGCCAGCCGCATGGGGTTGTGCAGCGGCGACACCAGCACCGCCGTCCCCACCCGGATTTTTGTGGTGCGCGATGCTATGTGCGTGGCCAGAATCAGGGACGACGGCACCATGCTGTAGCGGGTGAAGTGGTGCTCGGCCAGCCAGGCGCTGACGAACCCCAGTTCCTCCGCGTACTGCACCTGTTCCGTGATTTCCTCGATCAACTGCTGGGGTTCGGTGCCCTCGGGCCAGGGGACGTGGCTGAAAAACGCGAACTTCATGGAGTATCTGCCTCAAAAATTATGGATGGGCAAGACATACAGGACAATTTACCTGACCTCATCCTGTATATCCTGTCCATCCATGTTTGAATTGCCGGGTTGCGGGCGAAGTTATGCGGGTATCCAGGTCACCGACGAAATCTCGCTGAACTCGCGCCACAGCTTCTCCCAGGAATCGCCCCCGTCATCGCTGCGGTACATGTACCCGTACCGGCTTCCGGCCAGCACCACCTTGGGGTCGAAGGGCTGGATGTTCACCACCCACATGGCGGTATTGGGGTCCACGGGCAGGGGAAGCTGCTCCCAGGTCTTGCCCGTATCCTTGGAGCGCATGATGGCGCCCACCCGGCCCGGCGTGGTATCGCCCACGGTAAGGAAAATGGTCTGCGGGTCGTCGGGCTGCACCTTCACCCCCCGGGGATAGCCGTAGGGGAAGTTTTGCTTGACGTTCAGCGACGTCCAGGTGTCGCCGTCCTGGCTGGTATAGACGTCGTCGTTGACCAGCACCACCACCGTCTTGGGCGGCCCGCCGGCCACGGCCACGTTGTGGATGTCCAGGTTGGGAATGGAGCCGTGGTTGACCTTCTCCCAGGAGTCGCCGCCGTCGGTGCTGCGGCGCACGCCGTCCACTTCCAGGCCCACCCAGATGTTCTGGCGGTTCTCCGGGTCAATGGCCATGCCCGTAACCCGGGGGATTCCCACAGCGGGGCAGGTTTCGGCCACTTCCACCGGCCGCTTCTCCCATGTCTTGCCGCCGTCGCTGGAGCGGAAGATAGTAGCCGGGTCTGGGGTGCCGGTGCCGGCGTACATGGTCTGGGGGTCCGACTCGTCGATGGCCACGGCCCAGACGCAGTAGTCGCTCAGGGGTGATTCCACCAGCTTCCACGACATACCGGCGTCCTCGCTGCGGTACAGGCCCTTGTCGGTGCCGGAGAACAGCACCTCGGGTTGGCCCGGGTGGTTGACGACGCAGCGCACCAGCGCGTCGGAGTGTAGTCCCTGGTTGATGCCCACCCGCTGCCAGCTTTCGCCCCCGTCGCCGCTGCGGATGATGCCCTGGCCCACGGTGCCCACCAGCATGGTCATCTTGTCTGCCATTGCCTTGCCTCCTTATTCTGACTTGGGAATACAGAAGGGTATTGGGGTCTCGGGCTGTAGTTGTCAGATGGCGGTATCATACTACCGGCGGTTGTTGAAAGCTACCGGGGATTGGTGTGGGATGCAACCGCAGTCTCCGTTCGGTGGCTTCAGTTCGGTGGCTACGGTTCAAGACGGGATTTGCGCTGTCAGCGATGCCGTCGCCTACTGCCCCCTTAACCGGCGCAGTTCCTCTTCCAGTTCCCTGGCCCGGTTCAGGGCCTCGTCGCGCTTCTCCTCCGCCTGCCGGCGCGCTTCTGCTTCCTGTCGTCTTCCGGTTTCTGACTGGCGGAGTTGAGCTTCAACATGCTGGCGGGAGTCCACTTCTTGCCGGAGTCCTGCCCGGGCCTCGTCCCGTTGCGCCCACGACTCTTCCATGTCAGGCAGGTATTCCCCCGACGCCCGGTCAAAGAACCCTAACTGTCTTTCCACCCAGTGGAGTTCCAGCCCAAGGGCCGCGCTGTAGCCCCGGAGAATTCCGTCTTCCCCTTCCTCAATAGGGATGGGTTCGTACCGCCCGTCCACCAGCGCGTCCCCGGCCAGGGCCGCGTCGTGGTATCTGCCCCCGGTATGGTCGAATCGCCAGTACTCCCGTACCCCCATGCCGGCGTAGATTTCCCGTTTCACCGTGTAATCCCGCCGGCCCGTGGTGGAGGAACCTACCTCCAGCACAAAGTCCGGGGGTTGGCCGATTTCCTCTATCGTGTAGCCATTGGCCTGCTCGATTATTGCCGGGTCAAAGGGCAGGCCCAGGGCCACCACTACGTCGGGGCGGGGGGAACTCCGGGCTTCACCGGCCCGGCGGCAAAGGTAGCCGTCACCGGACACCAGAACGTCGGTGCGTCCCAGGGCATGGAGAAAGTGGGCGCGCAGGATGGCGCCAGCCCTGACGAAATGGGTAAATTGTTGCATACGATCTTCGTCCGGGTCCGGCAGCGGCGTGAGTTTCGGTTGGACAACCGGCTTCGCTTTGCTCGTCATAGCGATCCTCGCCAGGGGCGGAAATGAACTACTAACTGCCAAAATTATACCAAAGGGGAACGGGAAACTTTGCGCACTTCCCCTTCCAGACCAGCGCTTTGTTTACGCAGAGGCACAGATGACACAGTAGCACAGAGAATCTCCGCGCCTCCGCGTCTCTATGTTATAAAACCGCCGGGCCTTTACGCCCAAAGCTGCTCCGAAGCCATGCGCGCCCCTTCCACCAGCGACGCCAGCTTCATCCACACGATCTTTGAGTCCACCTGCAGGCGACCGGCGAAGGTGCCGAACCCGCAGTCCACCCCGGCAATCATGTTCTCCTTGCCCACCACCCCGGCGTAGCGCACCAGGCGGTCGCACACCACCTCCGGGTGCTCCACGAAGTTGGACGTGGAGTCAATGACGCCGGGGATGATGATCTTCCCCTCGGGCAGCTTGATAGCATCCCGCCATACCTTCCATTCGTGCTCGTGGCGGGGGTTGGCGCCGGGGAAGGCCACGGCGCAGGGCTTGGCCTCCAGGACTATGTCAATAACGTCCGCAATGGGCACGTCGGTATGGTGGGGCCCCAGGGTGCTTCCCCAGCAGATGTGCATCCGCATCCGGTCGGCGGGAATGTCCGCCACCGCGAAGTTCAGTGCCTCCACGTGCATTCGGGCCACGTCGCGAAACTCCTCCAGGGTCAGGTGGGAGAAAAGCTGGTGCCGACCCAAAGCCAGGTCGGGACAGTCCAGTTGCAGCAGGAAGCCCGCGTCAACAATGGCGTCATACTGCCGCTTCATCACCCCCGCCAGGGCGTAGATGTACGCCTCGTCCGTGGGGTAGTACTCGTTGTGCAAAAACCGGGCAATCTGGCCCGGGGACGGCGACGTCATGAACACTTCCCCGGCATCGGCGTCGGCCGCCGCCGCCCGCAGGTTCTCGATGTCCGTCTCCACCGCCGGCCAGTCCATCCAGTCGATGGGGCCGGTGCAGGTGGGCCTCACCTGGAAGGGAGAAGCGAAGGGTTTCAACAGTTCGGCCAGCTCGGGGAACTCCACGTCGTCGGTCATGCCTCCCAGGGGCACGTTTTCCCCCTCGTAGCCGGTGAGCCGGTCCTTAACGTACACGGTGTAGTCCACCCGCCCCTGCTCGCCGTCGTTCACCACGTCCAGGCCCGTCTCCACCTGCCGGTTGAACACCTCCCGCACGGCGGCCCGGACCGAGTCATCCAGCTGGGACCGTTCCGACAGGCGGCGTTGCTGCTCCTCCACCAGAAGGCCCAGCATATCCGGCGGCCGGGGCAGGCTTCCCGTGTGGGTGGTCAGAATGTGGTCGGTGCTCTGCTTCATGGTTATGCCTCTCAGGTTATCGGTAGTTTCGCCCCCAAACGGGCGGCTCTGCGCTTCAATGAGTTTGTCCTGCTGAGCGAAGTCGAAGAACCTTAAATTTCACATGGCAAACGACGGTTCGGGCGCCCAGCCAGGTTTGTTGGCCGCAGTTTAGGCCCTTCGTTGGTCTCAGGGCGACATGCCCCTTCGATGAGTGACTTGCCGCGGCGTCAGTGTTGAGTCATCGCTCTGCTTCCAAGCCAGGGCCAAGCTGAAATGTGCATTTGGCAATATGGCGTTGGTCCTTCGCCGCCAGCGTAGGGGCGAGTCGCGAATCGCCCCAACGCTGGAAGACTGTGTCGCCAAAAGTTGCAGTGTGCAGGCTGGAAAGTGATTAGGCTGCAGCAAGGTCTCTTCGGCAGTGTTCAAGCTTGAATTGCACCTCCCACCCTGGCCTTGGTTTAGCTATGCTCCCCCTCCGCCAGTTGGAAGTGGATGTTGTGGGAGCTGCCGGGCTCGATGTTGGCCGTCTTGTAGCCGTAGGGACTGACCGCCGGGCCGTCGCCCCGCAGTTCGGCGCCCCTGCCCTGCAAATCGCTGAAGACGCCGTCAATGTCGTCCACGCCCCAGGCCACGTGCATCACGCCCGGTCCCGTCTCGCGAAGCTGGCGGGCCAGGGCCGTGTCGTCGCGGGTCGGCTCAAAGAAATCCACCAGGGTCTCCCCCACCTGGAACAGGACGGCCTTGAAGCCCCGCTCGGCAAACTCGTCGGTGCGTACCGGTTTCAGGTCAAACTTGCTTTCCATGTAATCGGCTATTTCCGCAATGCTGTTCACGGCATAGGTAACGTGGTGGACCTTGTTCAGCATGATGTACCTCCCCGCTTTTGGAATTGTTGCCAGCCTATTCCATTTGTCCCCGCTATTCAACCCGGTGGATGGAACGCAATTGTCCAAGAATGCTGGCATGGACGTCCCCCGCCTCATCTCTAATCAAATTCCTCGCCACCAACCCGCTGCTGGCACTACCCCCTTGCCAACCTGGATAACACCCCTTCACCATAAACCAATGACAACATCGAAACTCCGCCCCATCTTTGTGCCCCTTCGTGCCCTTCGTGGAAAAATCCCCAAAATGGGCCAAAATGGAACCAAATGGAACGATTATTAAAAAATTCCCATTAGTGAACATTCGTACCCATTCGTGGATAAAATGACATGGGACCAATCGTGGTATAAAGGTAAAGGTCAGCAAATCTGAACAGTCACGAGGGAGCGCGATGACCGATTACAAGCTGTTTGACCTGGGCGACGTGGATCTGCAATGCGGCCTCCGCCTGCGGGGCGCCCGCCTGGCCTACCAGACCTACGGGGAGTTGAACGCCAGCCGGGACAACGTCATCGTCTTCTCCACCTTCTTCTCCTCCCGCCACGAGGCCAACGAACCCATGATCGGTCCGGGCATGGCCCTGGACCCCTCCCGATACTTCATCATCGTGCCCAACCTTTTCGGCAACGGCATATCATCGTCCCCCAGCAACACCCCTGAACCCTACGACCGGGCCCGCTTTCCCACCGTCAGCTACTACGACAACATCACCTTCCAGCATCGGCTGGTCACGGAAGAGTTCGGCATCGAGACAATAAAGCTGGTCTGCGGCTTCTCCATGGGCGCCCAGCAGTCCTTCCACTGGGGCGCGCTGTTTCCCGACATGGTGGAGCGCATCGCCCCCTGGTGCGGTTCGGCCCGCACCTCCCGACACAACTTCGTCTTTCTGGAAGGGGTGAAGGCTGCGCTGCGGGCCGACGCCGCCTGGAACAACGGCTGGTACGATTCCCCACCCAGGAAGGGCCTGCGGGCCATGGCCCGGGTCTACGCCGGCTGGGCCCCGTCCCAGGCCTTCTACCGGGAAAAGGTGTACCTGGACATCGGCTTTTCCTCCCTGGAAGACTACCTGGTAACCGCATGGGAGGGCCGCTACCTGCAGTTGGACGCCAACGACATCCTGGCCATGGTCGCTACCTGGCAGGCCGGCGACATCAGCGACAACCCTCTGTACGGCGGCGATTTTGAGAAGGCCCTCGCCTCCATCAAGGCCAGGGCCTTTGTAATGCCCTCCCGCACCGACCAGTACTTCCCCCCCGAGGACAACGAAATCGAAGTAGGCCTGATGCCCAACGCCGAGCTGCGGGTCATAGAAACCATCTGGGGCCACACCGGCGGCGGCCCCGGCCGCAACCCCGTGGACACGGCCTTTATCGACGCCCAGTTGAAGGATCTGCTGGCCAGTTGACCTACCCCCTGTGGGACAAGGCCCGGGCCTCAGGGCAATCACAGGGGCAGACCTGCGCAGGGCTATCGCATTTGCAGACTTCCTTTAACCGCAGCGGCGCAGAGTACGTATAGGAGGGCTGGGATTCTCTGCGCAACTCCGCGTACTCTGCGCCTCTGTGGTGAGAAATACGTTGGAATAGAAGTGAATTATGGGAACCGGACGATCCAATTGAGGTGCGATAGCTGCGCAGACCTGCGTGTCTGCCTTGTCCGGGGGTGAAGGCCCCTAAATCTCCAGCCTTCTCAACGTAGGCCTCAGTATGGCCAGCCACAGGGTAAAGACAAAGCAGATAACGGCCCCTCCGGCCAGGGCAATGGGCCAGCCGATATGGTCCGCCACCAGGGACATGGGCAGGGAGCCTATGAACATGAACCCGGCGGAAGCGTACCAGATGCTCATCACCCTCCCCTGCAACTCCTGGGGCACGGAAAGCTGCAGCACGGTGGTGCCCAGGGAAATGTAGGCAATGCTGCCCATGCCGATGAACAGCAGCAGGACCCACGACACCCAGAACCAGTGGGACCAGGCAAAAAGGAAGAGGCCCGCTTCGAAGAGCAGCAGGGCGCCGATCAGCAGCAGGTTCTTCCGCCGGTAATTGCCCAGCATAGCCAGGATCATGTTGGCCGCCAGGGACCCGACACCGGCGGCCGTAATCAGCAGGCCTGCCTGCCCCGCCGTGGCCTCTAATACTTCCCTGGCAAAGGCCGGCATGACTTGGACGTGGGGCATCCCGAAGAAGCCGAAGGCAAAGCCGATGCCGATCACGGTAAAGGCCACCGGAGTTTGCTTGAAATAGACCAGCCCATCCCACAGGGCCCGCAAAATGTCAGTGCGCCGCTCCGGAGTGTCCTGGACGAAGTTGCGTATCATCACCACGCAGCTTGCCGCCGCCAGGAAACAGCCGGCGTTGACGAAGAGGGCCGGTCCGATGCCCACCAGGTCAATTACGAACCCGGCAACGGCGGGGCCGATGATGCGGCCGGCGTTCATCACCCCCGCGTTTAGCACCACCGCGTTCATAATGTCTTCCCGGTCCACCAGGTTCACCACCATCGCCAGGCGGGTGGGCATGTTGATGGCATGGAGGGTTCCCAGCAGGAAGGAGGCGGCGAAGATCTGCCATACCGCCACCAACCCGGTGATGGTCAGGCTTGCCACGGCAAACACCACCACCGTCACGCCAAACTGGGAGAAGATCAGCAGCTTCCTCCGGTTGATCCGGTCGGCGAAGATGCCGCCAAAAAGCACCAGGGTGAGGTTGGGAATACCGTACAGGAATATGGTAAGTCCGAATTGGGAAACGTCCCCCGTCAGGTCCAGCACCAGCCAGCCCAGGATGAGGAACTGCATTCCCTGGGCCATGGCCTGGCCCGAGGTGCTGATCCAGAACCAGCGGAAGTTGGGGTAGCGCAGGGCCTGCAGCCGGGAAAGCCCCGGGCGCGCGACCTTCCAGCGGCCTAAGCGTACGGCCATTCAGCTTTACCGGAGAGGGCCAGGTGAATCATGCGGCGCATCGTACGGTCTTAAGAGACTTCCTCAAGAGTCCTTTCCCCTTGATGAAGGAAGGTCAGGATAGGGGTGATAACCGCCGCCACTATATCACTAATCCAGGCTTGGCGAAGCTGCCCGGAACAACCGCCTGTGCCACCCTACCGTCTACCGTACAGACACAGCCGACACAAAGATGCACAGAGTATCTCTGCGAAACTCCGCGTCCTCTGTGTCTCTGTGGTTTGGGCAGTCCTGAAAATGCCATTGCCACGAAAGGAACGGCCCGTACATTACCATAGTCATGACTATGGTAAACTTTTGGAAGCAACAAGACGCTGGTGAAAGGTTTTGGCAGCAACAGAAAGTAATCCCAAAGAACCCCGGACCATCAAGGCCTCCGAATTCAAGGCCAAATGCCTCAAGCTGATGGACGAAGTGGCCGAAACCGGGGAAGAAATAATCATAACCAAGAACGGGCGGCCCGTTGCACGGTTGGTGCCATGCAGGGCAAAGTTTGAAGAATTTTTCGGAGCGGACAAGGGCAAAATCGAGATACTTGGAGACATTATTTCCCCAATAGAAGTGGAATGGGAAGCTATGTCAAATCCTGACCGGGCGTTGAACCCGTGATCCTGCTCGATAATGGTCTGATTCCGGCTATAAGACTCAGGGTTCCAGAGTAGGGGGAAGAAAATGGCAACTGTTGAAGGAAGTTCGCATGGTACGCGGACCATCAAGGCCTCCGAGTTCAAGGCAAAATGCCTGAAACTGATGGACGAAGTGTCCGAAACCGGGGAAGAAATAATCATAACCAAGAACGGGCGGCCTACTGCCCGATTAGTGGCATTTGTGGAAAGGCCAAAGACTCTGTTTGGGATTGATAGCGGCAAACTGGAAATCCTTGGAGACATTATTTCCCCGATGGATGATGACTGGGAGGCCGACACGGATCCTGACAGGGTTCTTTTCCCGTGATTCTGCTGGATACGCACGTCGTTCTCTGGCTCAGGGCGGGCGATGCAAGGTTGGGCGCTAGCAGCCTGTCCGGGGAATATCCTCAGGCGGCTATTGGGGGACGCCACAGGTGGTTGGATGCGGGTGAAGCCATGAATGGCTGGGTCCTTGTCAGCAAGGAAGCGTTCCCGCTGGACCCGGAGGGGCCGGCGCCCCT
>JAJEDS010000102.1 GCA_022821365.1 Dehalococcoidia bacterium
CGGGGCCGCTACTTCCTGCTGACGGGTCAGAAGCTGGACGCCGACCGCGCCCTGGAACTGGGACTGGTGTCCGAGGTGCTGCCCCAGGGAGATTTGCTGCCCCGAGCGTGGGAATTGGCCCGCCAGCTTGCCCAGCAACCCCGCCTGGTATTGCGATATTCCCGGGCCCTGCTGACGCACAAGCTGAAGCAGGAACTGCACGATTTGCTGGGGTACGGGCTGGCCCTGGAGGGCCTCGGTTCGGCCCAGGATTACCTCGATCGGGGCCAGGGGAGGTAGTAGTTGCGCCCACTCGAGATTGTCGGGTCGAATCGGTTTAACTAATACTTGGTATCCGAGGTAGTTTTAGTTGACTGGACTACGGAAGCGATGATAGAATCCGTAATCAATATTCACGATTCCGATAATGTCGCTGAATAAAGGAGGAAAAGGGAGGCTCATGAAGAGGACACTGTTCTTGTTCGTTGCTTTAAGTGCCCTGGTTCTGGTTTTGGCGGGCTGTACCCAAGACACTTCGGCCCTGGAGTCAGAGAACGCCAGCCTGCAGTCCCAGGTTTCCAACCTGGAGGCCCAGGTATCTACATTGGAAGCCCAGGTTGCTGAGCAGTCTGCTGAGATGGAAAGCATGACGATGATGGAAGGCAGCCGCCTGGACGCCGTCCGTGAGCGGGGCCACGTCATTTGCGCCAGCCGCGACGACGTGCCAGGCTATGGCGGGCTGGACGCCGCCGGTAACAACGTCGGCTTTGATATCGACCTGTGCCGCGCCCTGGCCGCGGCGGTGATTGGCGACCCCAACGCCATCGAAATCCGCCTGATCACCGCTGCCGAGCGCGGGCCCACAATCCAGTCCGGCGAAGTGGACATGCTGGTCCGCACCGTGACCTGGACAACTTCCCGGGACGCCGGCTGGGGTAACTATGCCCAGACAATGTTCTATGACGGGCAGGGCTTTATGGTTCGCGAGGACTCCGGCGTTACCGATGCGCTGGACCTGGCGGGAGCCACCGTCTGCGTAACCCTGGGTACTACCACCGAGTTGAACTTGCAGGACTTCTCTGACCAGAACGGCCTGGACCTGACCGTGTCCACCTTCGAGGATACCGACGCGGTGGTTGCGGCCTACGATGCCGGCCAGTGCGATTCCTTCACTAACGACAACTCCCAGCTGGCCGCCCTGCGAACCGCGCTCAGCAACCCTGCTGACCACGTAATTCTGCCCAATACCATTTCGGAAGAGCCCCTGGGCCCCGTGGTGCCTCACGGCGACGACCAGTGGTTTGACATTGTGAAGACGGTCATGGGCATCCTCATCTACGGAGAGGCCTACGGCGTCAGCCAGGGCTCCGTGCCCACCGCCGAGACCGGCAACACCAAGGTTGACCGCCTGCTGGGCGTGAGCGGCTCCTTTGGCCAGGCGGAACTGGGCCTCGACGAGACCGTGGCCCAGGACGTGCTCAACGCCGTTGGCAATTACGGCGAAATTTACTCCCGCCACCTCGGTCCCGACGGTATCAACCTGCCTCGGGAGGGTGGCCGCAACGCCCTGTGGGCCAACGCCCCCTGCACCGACTGCCCCAAGGGCGGACAGATTTACTCCGCCCCGCTGCGCTAGTATTACGTAGCTGTCGGGTACATTAGCCTGAACAATACCGGGGCGGTTGAGAACCGCCCCGGTTACATTTTTCATGAGTAAATCAGGGCAGCAGGCAAAGTTCTCCGAAATGCGCTACAATCAATTGGTTCCACCGTAAACCCCTTTCGTTCCTGCTCACCCGTTAGCCTGTAAACATGGTAAGCGCCGCTCGAATACTAACCTACCAGGGCATTCCGGTCTGGCGGCACGTCCAGGTCATCCAGTGGGCCGCCCAGATAATATCGAGCATTGTCGTTGTGGCGCTGGTGGTCTGGTTCTTCACCAACATATCCGGCGCCATCCAGGAACGGGAAATACCCTACGGCTTCAGCTTTCTCTCCCGCGAGTACCAGACCCCCATCGGCGAACATTTCCTCCCCTATGAGTCCTCCGACACCTTTCTGTATGCCCTCTTCGTGGGTATCACCAACACCGCCATTGTCGCCGTGGCCGGCGTCTTCCTGGCGACCGCACTGGGCATTTTCATCGGTGTGTCCCGCCTTTCCACCAACTGGATTGTGGCCAAGCTGGCCATGGTGTACATCGAGTTCTTCCGCAACGTTCCCCTGCTGGTGCAGCTTTTCTTCTGGTTCTACATCGTCCTGGAGCTACCCGGGGTGCGGGAGAGCATCGTAATTGCCGATGTCCTTTACCTGAGCAACCGGGGCTTTTCCATGCCCTGGCCCAAGGCCACCGACTACCCCGTCGCCCTCATCTGGCTGGGACTGGCAGTAGTGGCCATCGTCGCTGGCGCCCTGGTTTACCGCTGGCGGGACCGGATGGAGGAACGGACGGGCCAGTCATCCTATCCCCTGATTTATGGCCTCCTGGTGGCTGTCGTTATCGGCGCAGCGGCCTGGCTGGTGTTGAGTTTTGCCTCCGGTGCTTCGCCTTTTTACGTGTCAGTCCCCGAGCCCCAGGGCCGGTTCGGCAACATCGTCGGGGGATTCACGGCCAGAGCCGGCCTGCTGGTGCTGCTAATCGGGCTGGTGATGTACACCGCCAGCTTCATCGCTGAAATCGTGCGTGCCGGGATCCAGTCGGTGGGGCGGGGCCAGACCGAGGCCGCCCGCGCCCTGGGCCTGTCGCCCATGAACACCCTGAGGAACGTCACTTTCCCTCAGGCTCTTAGGGTTATCATTCCGCCCCTGATCAGCCAGTTCCTTAACTTGACCAAGAACAGCAGCCTGGGCGGCGCCGTGGCCTACAGCGACCTGTTTAATATCGCCATAACAATGACCCAGACTGCACCGTCGGTCTCCATTTTCATGCTGATCATGGCTTCCTACCTGGCCATGAGCCTTACCTGGTCCCTTATCGGCAACCTTTACAACCGGCAAATCCGGTTCGTGGGAGGTTAGGCCATGGCTTCCCGACCTTCCAGCCCGCCGGAAGCAATGTTGCCGCCCCGCAGCGAGGTGGGTGTTATCGGGTGGCTGCATGCCAACCTGTTCAGCAACTGGTTCAATACAGTCCTCACCCTGGTCTCCGGGGCCGTCCTGGTCCTGTGCCTCTGGTTCGGACTGAAGTGGATTTTCCTGATTGCCGACTGGACGGTGATTGCCGAACTGGGCGGACGCTTCCTGCTGGGCCGCTACAACACCGAGGCCGCCTGCTCCGGCCAGAATTGTTTCTGGCGACCCCAGGCGGCTTTGATAATGGTGAGTCTCCTGATGGGGGCCGCGTGGGGCCTGCAGGGCAACCGGGTGGCCCGTACCCTGGCGTGGCTGGTGGCGGGCGTTTCGGCAGCTTTTGCATTCCTTCCCTACAATTTGGAGACCATGGGGCTGGATGTCCGGGTACTGCTCTTGCTGAATCTGCCGGCCGTTCCCTTGGGGTGGGCGCTGGCCAGGTACACTCCGCTGGGTACCGGCACGCGGATAACCATGCTGGGCGTGGCCATCTTCTTCCTCACCCTGATGCTGATGCGGGGCCTGCCTGGAATTGCCTTCCTGCAGCCCGTATCAGTGGTCTACTGGGGCGGGCTGGCGCTGAACCTCATCCTGGCCGTGGGCGGCATCACCCTCAGCCTGCCCATCGGCGTTTCCCTGGCCCTGGGCAGGCGCAGCAACCTGCCGGTGGTCAAAGTGCTGTGCGTATTTTTCATCGAAGTGTTCAGGGGAGTGCCGCTGATCGCCCTGCTGTTCATGTCGCAGACCCTGGTGCCCCTGGCCTTCCCCGAGGACATGCCGCAGAATTCCCTGTTCCGCGCCGGCGTGGTTATCACCCTGTTCAGTTCGGCCTACATGGCCGAGAACATCCGGGGCGGCCTCCAGGCCCTGCACCCCGGCCAGGCGGAGGCGGCCCGGGCCCTGGGCCTGCCCGGCTGGCAAACGACGATGCTGATTTCCCTGCCCCAGGCCATCCGCAACGTGATTCCGGCCATCGTGGGGCAGTTCATCGGCCTGTTCAAGGACACCAGCCTGGTGTACATCATCGGCATGCTGGACGTGGTGGCGATAGGCCGCTCCTTCATTCAGAGCAACCCCGAATACCTGGCCAACGCCCGGGAACTGTTCGTTTTCCTGGCCCTGGTATTCTGGGTCTTCACCTACGGTATGTCCTACGTCAGCGGCAAGGTGGAGGAACACCTGGGGGTGGGCCGACGGTAGGACTCTATGGCAGTCTCGGGCAACCGCTCGGGCCCGCCTGGGGTAAGTCCCCCGGGCGGTCTTGAGCAGTGCGAATGATTGGCCTTCAATAACGGGCCGGGGTTGTTCCGGCAGACTATCGGGAGGCGCCCATGGAAATTGAGGAAAGGAACATTCAGCAGGAAACTGAAGACATAATCATCTGCCGCGACGTTCACAAGTGGTACGGCAACTTCCATGCCCTCAAGGGGGTATCCACCACGGTGAAGTCCGGCGAGGTTGTGGTGATCCTGGGGCCGTCCGGGTCAGGCAAGTCGACCCTGATCCGCACCATCAACCGCCTGGAGCAGCACCAGCGGGGCGAAATAATCGTTGACGGCATTGAACTCAGCGGCGACGTGCGCAACATCGACGCCATCCGACGCGAGGTGGGGATGGTCTTCCAGTCCTTTAATCTGTTCCCTCACCTGTCTGTCATGCAGAACATCACCCTGGCGCCCACCAAGGTGCGGCACTGGAGCAAGGCCCAGGCCGAAGAGGTGGCCATGGAATTGCTGACCCGGGTGGGCATTCCGGAGCAGGCCGCCAAGTTTCCTGCCGAGCTTTCCGGCGGCCAGCAGCAGCGGGTGGCCATCGCCCGGGCCCTGGCCATGCAGCCCAAGATCATGCTTTTCGATGAACCCACGTCTGCCCTGGACCCGGAGATGATCAAGGAAGTGCTGGACGTGATGCGGGAACTGGCCAGCAGCGGGATGACCATGCTGACGGTTACCCACGAAACCGGTTTCGCCCGGGAGGTGGCGGACCGGGTCATCATGATGGACGAGGGCAACATCGTTGAGGAAGCGCCCCCCGGCGAGTTCTTCACCAACCCCAAAAACGAGCGGGCCCAACTCTTCCTGTCGCAGATACTCTAGCTTGCCCATGCAGCAACAGGGAATTCGCCCACCCTTTCGGCGTATAGTGTCCCCATGCGCCCACTTCTGAAGGTACTAATTCCTTACCTGCTGATCGGCCTGGGCATCGGGGCCGTGTGGCTGGTTGCGACCGAGTGCTTGCCGCAGGCTATGTCCGGTCCCCACGCTGGCCCGCCGGAGGCTCCTGGCGCCGTCGAGCGAAGAACGCCTTTTCCCGCCACCGTTCCCTCACTATCCCCGGTCCCAGAGACGGGTTTCGCGCCTCCGGCCACGCCCGCATCCCCCACCGCCTGGTCCAGGCCGGGCCTGACGCCACCACCGAGATATGCCGACCTGCAGAATGCCGCAAGGCTGGAAGAGTCTAATTCACAAGCGGCTGCGGCGATTCGCGCCCTGCCCTGGATTCGGGACGGGATAGTTGACCAGGAGCGTGATGCCGCAGAGTCACTCATTTACATGGCGGCAACCCAGGAAGAGCTGTTCAACATATTGACTGGTAAACCCTGGGTTGACACGACAGTTATAGCGCGGGGGGCCTCGGCCATCGTTGCCCTCGACTACATTGCTGAGAAGGACCCGCAGGCGGCCCTGCGTCTGATCAACATGCCGTTGCTTGACACTCTCGAGGCAGTGGATGTACTGGCAGTGGAATCCCTTTCCCACCTGGCATTCCGTCAAAAGCCAGTCTTCAACAGGGTAATGAGGCACCCGGCAATTCTGGACGGCATTGACGATAATGAAGCCCGCGTGATTACCCTCCTGGAAGGCGTCGCTGAATTTGATCCGGCGCTGGCAGGTGTATTGCTGGACCCGTCAAAGACTCATACGGAACAAAGGATTGTGGAATTGCCGCTGGCAGGACCAATTATCCTGGCCATCACCCGGACCAGCCCCGGCGCCACCCGCAGCATGGACTTGCTGGAGCAATCTGTCAGGTCTTCCGAGGCGATTATCGGACGCCCGTTCCCGGCCGAATACGTTCCATTGCTCTTTGAAGAGGTCGTGCCCGGGTACTTTGACGGGACCAATAACGGCCTTAACCTAACCATAATTCCTGACTACGACGTGGACGACGGCAGCTATGAAGCCGTCAACGCCAGCCGGGTGATAGCTCACGAAGTGTCCCACTATTACTGGCGCCACTCTGAGCCGTGGCTGGACGAAGGAGCGGCAGAATTCACGGCAGCGCTGGCGGAGCATATCCGCACCGGCCACCCCCTCGAACCCGTCAATTATCCGTGTGGACCGTCGCAATCCATCGAAGAACTGGAACAGGGTGGTTTGTCTGATGCGGATCCGGGATACGCTTGCAACTACGCCACAGGAGAAAGGCTGTTCCTGGACCTGTACCATTCCCTGGAAGAGAAGTCCTTCCTGCTGGGCCTGCAGCGCCTCTACGATTCCGTTTCAGAAACGGCTGTTCGCGGGGAGGGCAGGCTGGCCGGAATTGCCGAACTCCGAAGGGCTTTCGAAGGAGTGGCGGCAGCCAGCGTCATTGAACGCTGGTATTCAGGGCAAAGTGCGGAACCGGGGCACGGCCCCGACAGCCGCCCCGTGGTGGCGGAACTGCCCGAAGTAGCCGGCTGGATAAACCGCGCCTATGTTTCCCTGGAGGAGACGGGGCGGCCGGTCAAGTCCTTTTCTGCCGCCGCCGGTGGCGACTGGGCCTGGCTGACCCTGGAATACTCCCACGACTACGCCGGTCCGCCCACGGAACTGACCTTTGAGGTGGTGGAGTATTACGAAGACGGCTTCCCCTACCGCCGTGATACCTTGACCATTGAAGCCGATCGCAAATATTCGGGCGGCGTTCAATGGTTATCCATCGGGCCGGGCCCGGGCCAGAACTGGGCCCCGGGCCGCCACTGGATCTACGCGCACCATGAGGGCCGCAAGGTGGCCCAGGTGGAGTTCGAGGTTACGCCATGAGGCAGGAATGCGGGGGCAGTCCACTGGGGCTGGTTACGAACCGGCTGGCACTGCGGGAGTTCGTCGAGGCCGATAGGACTGCCGTTCTGGCTTACCAGCGGGATGAACGCTACCTTCGGTACTATCCCTGGGACGGTCGATCGCCGGCCGACGCTCGAGCCTTTGTAGGAATGTTCCTGGAGTGGCAGCGGGAGCAGCCCCGCCGCCGGTTTCAGTTGGCTATCACCCTGAAAGCGAATGGAGCCTTGATTGGCAACTGCGGCCTTCGCCGGAAGCCAGGTAAAGACTGGGAAGCAGACATAGGCTATGAACTGAACCCGGAACACTGGGGTTGCGGCTACGCCACCGAGGCGGCACAGGCCCTGGTGAATTTCGGGTTTCGGAAAATGGGCCTGGACCGCATTTCTTCGTGGTGCATCGCCGACAACACGGCATCGACCCGGGTGCTGGAGCGGCTGGGATTCCGGCAAGAGGGCCGGCTTCGCCGCAACGAGTACTTCAAGGGTCGGTGGTGGGACACTTTACTCTACGGCCTGCTGCGAGAGGAATGGAAGGCGACGTAACAGGCCGTGTCGGTTGTTCGCCCTTTGGGGCCAAAGCCTTTCCGGGGAACCCCTGATTAAATCCTTTCCCCCTTGACGGGGGAAGGTTTGGATGGGGGTGATAGCTTGTCTCCGGTAGGTTCCCCCTTACCCTGACCCTCTCCCAGCGGGGGAGAGGGGACTTTTTCAGAGGTTACCCAGGTTAAAACAGGGCAATGGGGTTGACGGGAGAGCCGGTGCCTCCCACCACCCGCAGGGGACTGACCGTCAGCATGAACTCGTAGCGCCCCTCTTCGGCGCAGGCCTCGGCCAGCGGTTCCAGCAGGGCATTGTCCAGCAGGCCGATGCCGTAGGCGAAGATGGCCCCGTGGACGCTCCAGGGAAGGTCGTAACCGTTGGGCATGAAGTCCATCATGTCCCACACCAGCAGGCAGCAGTCCGACTCCCGCAGGAATTTGAGGCAGGAAGCGTGCAGTCCGGCGCGTCCCGCGGGGTCTCCTCCCCAGATTGGGTTAACCTCGTCCCACTTTCCCCGTCCTCCATACACCACCAGCGCATCCCCGGGTTCCAGGGTGATACCCTCGGCTTTGGCCACGTCCTCCAGTTCCCAGCCGTGGATGGGCTTGTCCAGGGTGACGAAGGGTTCACCGCGAAACCTGGGTACGTCCAGGAGCACACCCCGGGTGATGATGCCTTCCTTCCAGTGTTCAACGGAGCCCCAGGTGGCCCCGTCGTAGGTGATGACATCCTCGGGCCGGCGGCCGTTCCACATGCCGTTTTCGTCCCACACGTGGCAGAGGGCATCCAGGTGGGTGTTGGCCTGCCCGTGGTAGGATACGCCATAGTAGTCCACTGCCGACCCGCCGCCCGGTTCCCGGGGATTGCGGCGCATGAAATGCTGGGCGGGATTGGGGTTGTTGGCCGCCGGAGTCTTGGGATAGACGCGGCTCAGGGACACGGCGCGCCCGGTTTGCACGAGGCGGGCGGCGGCCACCCGCTTTTCCGGGGTGACCATGTTCATGGCCCCCATCTGGTCGTCGTCGCCCCAACGGCCCCAGTTGCGGTCTTGCTTCAAGTAGGCCAGTACCTCGTCTCTGCTGGGAATGTGGCGTTCCATAACACCCTCCTGACTCGCTCTGTCTATTGGCCTCATTCTACCATTGATGTACGGCCCAGTCGGGACAGTACTGCCTCTGGTGCCGTTCCCCTCTCCGACTTAATTTACTGGGTAATTATGCCGTAGCCTGCTAACGTGTTTTCCTGGAAGTAGATACTGCCACACAGACAGTATCGAATCCAGCACACGGAGGCAACCAATGAACGGAGAAAACCCTTACACCCAGGGCTACGAGACAGCTTATCGGGAAATTTACCAGGCCTTCAACAGCGCAGACCATTTGGAAGAGTGCGGCGAATGCCGCCCCTGCGGAGTAGCAAAAGAGATAGTGGAAATTCTGATGGAGTCTCTCGCTGGCAAGCTCACCCAGGAAGAGTTCTTCACCCTGTCCTTTATTCTGGCCCGCCGGAATGCTACCATAATAGATAGCAGCGACCACGTCCGCATCGATTGGTGGGGACTTCTCAACGATGTCGCTAACGAGGGCAACATCTATGACTAAGACGGCCCGGAACTTCGCATTCCTCGACAACCTTGACCTCATCAGGAGCGACCCAGGCTACTATGAGACATCGGCCTGGGTCGTGGCCATCTCCGACGGTGACACGGTTCATGCGGTACTGGAGGGCACAACCGAACCGGTGAAGGTGAGGCTTGCCGGAATCGACGCGCCGGAGCTTGACCAGGATTATGGTCCGGAGTCCAAGTCTCTGCTTGAATCTCTGGTGCTGGGGAAACGGCTCAACCTTCACGTCATCTGTACGGGTAGCAATTTGGACTGCGAAGGCGGTAACGCTTGCACCTGCACCGACCTCTACGGTCGGCTGGTAGGGGTGCTTAGCGAGGGAAGCTGGAGAAACTCAATCAATAAGAGAATGGTCGAAGCTGGGCTCGCCTATGACTGGCCCAAGTACGGAATGCTCGAAGGCTGCCACAACGCCCAAAGGCGAGCCAGGTCGAAGAGGATCGGAATTTGGGCGAGATTTGGTGGGGAAGTAAGACCGTGGTCTCACCGGCACGGGGGAACGCAAACTCCAATCGAGTTTATGAAGGCTAAGGAAGAGGAAACTTCTAAGGCTGAAGCGGAGTCGATCGGTGAGGCGGGGTAACAGGAACTAGGTGGGAGTGATGAATCCCTGGCCATTTTCCGGGGAAACGCATTTCTGG
This sequence comes from Dehalococcoidia bacterium, assembly GCA_022821365.1. GTDB lineage: Bacteria > Chloroflexota > Dehalococcoidia > Lucifugimonadales > UBA3495 > Bin22. Next base: position 9,900 of record JAJEDS010000102.1, read on the forward strand.
AGAGCGGAGTCGCCCCTCGTATTCCACAGATGTGGAATAAAAAATGAACTTAGAGCCCAAAGACTCAGCCGTTCAGAATGCGGTCTACCTCCACAAATGCGGAGAAGAAACCGCCAGGAGCAACTCCATGATCAATTTAACACAGGAGGCTGATGCGTGCAAGGAAACTGCCGACAATTGGGGTAATGGAAACGTCCCTAAACGGGATTCCCCTACTCATCGAAGATGGCAATTCCCCCCCCCAACGGTGAGTTACCCAAGCATAAGCTACCCAGGCGTTTATGGCCCCATAACTACAAAGGGGCCAAGCTTGGAAAAAGCTTGGCCCTCAAGACTTGGTAAATCTATTCCAGTCAAGCAAGCCTATCTTGGGTACCTGAAAGAGTCCAGGGTCTGAGAGGCAATGGAAGCGTAATAGTCAGCTTGCGCCTCGCAGTATCCCGATTCCACGAAATAGAACATCCGCCCTTTAACCACCATCAAGGCATGCGACACTAGCACGCAGTCCTCCCGCCTCTCCTGGTACAGATAGGTTGCTCTCGCCCACACGCTATCCTCCAAGACCATGTCCTCGGTAACGCCGAGGGGTTCGAAGGTTATGGGATTCTCGGTGGGTATGATCGCCATAAGTTCGCTGAACCACGCTGAAGGAGAGGTTGGTGGGTTGCCTTCCACAAGCACGTCCACGAATGCCAACTGCTGAGGGGACGCGAAATGGACGTCTTCGGGGTAGTTGATGGTCATTTCCCAAGTCCCGGGGACGCTGATCTGGTATCCATAGGTGTCGCTTGTGTAGGTTGTCCATTCAGACGGGGGAGCGCCGGGCTCAGATCCCTGAGGATACGGGGCCAACATTGGCTCCGGCGTGGGCGTGGGGATTTCCGTGGGAGTCGGGTATGGAGTATAAGTCGGATAAGGCGTTGCGGTGGGATACGGCGTATAGGTCGGGTAGGGCGTATAGGTCGGTAGGGATGTTGGTGCGGGCGCTGAGCAGGCAAGGATCAGAATCAGGGAGACGACAAGAGCGACTATCTTCATTATTCGTCCTCCAACAGTTCGCACTTCTCAAAAGTTGGAGTCCCTGGTTCCCGGTCTGAGGAATCCCTCTCGGACGTGAGTCCACTGACTCTGCATTCGGCCCTGATGGCGTCGCCAACGCTCCCGGCTAGGAACCAAGCCTCCCATGCCAATTGTTCCTCGTGCTTCTCTTGCTCCAGCCGCTCATATTCGCGCTGAAGTTCGGCACTTTTCGCGTCTGCCTCAAGGTAGTGCAGCCCTTCCGGGATGCTCCAGTCGAATTCAAAATGTGGGTTGGGTGGGTAAAGTCCGAAATATGCGCCGGAGCCTACATCAACGGACACCGCCATGCCGCTGACCATGTGGAACCCGGATATTTCCCCCTTCAGCCGCACCCTCTTGCCGACGTAGGTCTCCCGCGCCCTGAACTTGTTAGCAGCGTACTCGGCCCGCACCTCCCGTATGAAGTCTTCGCCGCGAAAGCCCGCCGGAGACTGGCCTTCGGGCTCGCCGGGGGAACCGGAAGGGCTTGCCGTAGCGCAACCGATTACGAATACCAGGACAACGGCCAGCAGGCTGAACCTGCATAGGGCTAGCATGGGTCCTCGCCCTGATTCTGGAGTGTTGGGCAAGAGAAATGCCGTCCCCAACCCTTCTTATCATCGCACATCCGTTGGACTCGTCTTTCGATACGGTCCCGATGGTCAGCCTGGGGGAGGACGAAGAACATCAGCCCTGTGAAGTACACGTCTATTGGCTTGACGCACGATACTCCCCGGAGCCATGCTCTCTTTTTCTTGATCCGTTCATCTTCGCCTTTGCGCCCCGGGTGCTGATAGATTACGACACTCTTGCCGCAGCCCCAGAATTCCTCTATATCGGAGATATAGGCGTACTTCGGCCCTTCCTTGCGGAGTTTCTTTTCCTCTGGAGCAATCCCAGTATCGGGATCAAGGAAGACTATATCGGCGTCGCTTACGGCCTGCTTCGCGCCCGCAATCCAGAGGTTCCGGTATTCCTTGCGCGCCGGCCTAAGCATGAACGGCGGGAATTGGAGGGGTACGTCGTAGGGCTTGGGGCCTTCGGGGAGGATGCCGGTGTCCGGTATCTTGTGGACACAACGGTCGCCGCCATCAACCAGCGCTTTGAGCGCATCCCAAAGGGGAGGGTCAAGGTCGCGAAACTTGCGGTGATTGTCGGTTGTATCGCAGAGGAAGCTGGTCTTTCTGCCTTCACTGCTGCAGCAATCGTCTGGCGTGAGGTACCAGACGATACCCAACTTTAGGTCGGCCTTCTTGGTCTTGGGATCGGTGAGTCCCGTGAGGAATCTGAGGAGGCCGTATTTTGCGAAGTCCGGCTTGTCGCCGGTGAATTTACTCTGCATGGGTGCCCCCTGTCGCAAAGGTTTGGGACAGTTGCGACACTCACCCGCACCGGAGGCATGACAGGGGGCATGGGCTGGCCCATACCTCGCGAGCTATGCCTCCATAGCCAGTGATGATGGTCCGGTGAGTGTCGCACAAAGAAGTAAATCAGCCCTTTGATGGCTTGTCAATTAGCTGAGGTTCGGCTGTGGTAGAATGTGGAAACTTTGTAGGAGAGGCCTCTGCAATGGGGTCGAGAGAAACAAACTAACCCTGGAAGAATTGCGTACCCACAACGCCCATCATAAGCTTCTCTATGTGGATAGCGTAAGAGACCTGGTTGACCTTTACGAAGCAACAGAATTCGCTCAGGAGCAGATCGCCCAGCACATAGCCACACACGGCTACCAGACCGTGATGATCTAGGCGGTAACTCGGGGAGGAGATTAGCTTTGCGCCAATATTACGGATTACCAGATGACTCCCCGGAATTCCGGGCGTTTTGGGGACTGGATGCGGACGGAAATCTGGAGGTTCGTAATGTGTGGGGATATGGCCTGCACCTGTTAGGGAACCCCCCAACAGACCTGGCCATGAGGATCCAGTTCGAAGGCACCCCGGACAACTATGAGGCGCTAACGTTGGGATTTGACATCGCACGCGTTCGGCAACTCTATGACGACCTTGGTGAAGTACTTGAGTACCTCCCATCCGAAGAATGACGATTGCCAAGCAGTGGCGAAGGGGGAGAAAGCGTGACCAGAAACGAGGCTTTGGAAGATGCCATAATCTACGTTCTAGCCGATGCACCCGGGCCCGAACTTCCCAGGGATGAGATTGTTGTGCGTGTTCAGGAGAGAGCGCCCGATGCCTGCTGGGGCGACTGGGAAAAAGCCACTGACGGCGCGCTTCAACATCTTCGTGACAAGGGCCTGGTATCGTCCAGGCCGATTCCGGGCTACGCAGTCCGGTATTATTGGAGATTAGCCCCAGGTGGCCCGTCAGGCCCAATTCCGCCGCCAATTGATTGGTCTAACCTATAAAGGCTATTCGCTCCGTGGAGAGTCTGCCTACCGTAAAGACGGACTGAAGCGGGCCCCGGTACATAAACAGCGGCATGGCTTGCTCTTACATTCCCCGCCTTGATTTTCGCCGCCCCTCGATAGCAGTCGGGCCATGCGCCAGCCTTCGGCGGGCTCTCCGCTTTGCGCCGGCAGGCTTATCTCCCCTTGTTGGCGGGTCCGGATGGTCTTCCCTGAAACAAATTTTGCAGTATTCAATGGGATAGCCCCGCTCAACGGATAGCTTTTTAGCGACCCGTTGGGCACCCTCCATGCTGTTGAAGGGGCCGAACCAAGTGGCGTCTGCGGGATCTGCGACCCTGGGCCGATGCTGCCAGCCCGCTGTCGGTCCGTGGATGACAATCACCGTCCACGGCTTATGGCGAATCCTAATATGGTAACCGGCTTGGGTCTTAGATTCGGTGATCACAAGAGCCGTCCCCTTCCCCGGGGCTTGTCCTGGCGCTTCCGGTGTGGAGGCGGATATGGAGCCACCGGAGAGTTGTCCCTGGCTCTGCGCTGTTTAATCGCGGTTTCCCGCTGCTTCTTTTCTCTCTCGGCCTGAATATACTCTTCAACCGCGTTCCTGATTTCGCCATCGTCCTTCGGCTTTGGGCCGGTCCTTCGCTTGATCTGCTCAACGCGTACGTCCTGACGTTCGGCAACTTCCCCGCCCATTTTCGCGATGTCCTCCCAACTATCATCCCAGGGCACCAACCCGGAGACACCGGCCACTTCCGCCGGTACCCGGTTTTGGAGTGATTCATGCTTCTTGAAATGGTTGTAATCAATAATGTAGCCGTCCACGAAGTCCTGGCCGGTAAGTTCAGTCTCAAGGCCGCGTTGGGTCTTCGTGCGGCTGCGGAGAGTGCCTTGCAAGCGCTCGGCCAGGTTATTTGAGACCTCGCTGCGGATGCCTGCGCCCTTGATGTGCTTGGTGCCCTTCGGGAATACGGTCTCAATGGCCTCCACGTAGGCTTCAAGGCCGTCGGTGGTTACGGTCTTCGGGGGCTTCTCCGCAGCGGCCATTGCCTTTTCCATGACCTTGATAGCAGCGGCTTTGTTACGGTGCTGAGACAAATGGGCGGCGAGGACGTAGCGGGTCTCCTTATCCATTACTGTCCACAGATAAGATTGGTCCCCTTCCACGCGGACAAAAAGCTCATCCGCAACCCAATGGGCACCTACGCGGGCCTTGACAGACTTGCCGGTGGCTGAATCTTCCCTCCCGTCCGTCCCCACCTGTCCGTCCAGGAACCTTCGGGCCATGATAGTATAGCCCTTGAGCCAGTCGTGGGTGCTGTGCTTGGAAGGTTCGGGCACATCGTAGAAGTCCTCAAGATGCTCGGCAAGTTGCTTATAGCTGAGGCCTGAGAAATAGAGGTCCAAGGCAGCGCCAATTTGCTTGGCCGTGAACTGGCGATGGGAGGCGCTCCCGGGTGTGAAGGCATTGCCGCAAGTCTTACACCTGAACGCCGCCGAGTCGCCCTCGAACCCGGCCCGGCGGACATCCGCCGGGTCCGGGCAGACCGGGTTGGGACATTCAATTGTGTAAGTGGTGAGCTCTTGGAATACAGCCATCATGCCCTCCTTTCTGGTGAAGGTGTCGCTACTCCAATTAAAAAATTTCCTGACGGAGAGCGTCAGTATCACCAGAAGGGAAGAAGGCCGATGACAGCGAAGAATATCTCGACGACGTAGGGGGGAATGAATGGTCCGAGATGGTAGAAGACCTCGCAGACAAACTCATTCAGGGCAGGCCAGAGTTCGTTGGCCTTCTCGACCAGAGGGGTAATGATCCCATAGAGGTCTTTAGCGTCGAGCAGTCGCCCAATCTGGTCCAGGCGATGGCGGATCTCAACCAAAGCGGCCACGGCGAGAGCCTTGCCAATTTTAGATAATTGTGTGAGCTTTTTGGGTGTGGTATACTTAAGTGGCATTATTGCCTCCTTATTTCGTCAAGACAGTGGTTGGATTCGCTGCGAATCGTAGTTTGATCACCCTTTTCGAGATTTGGAGTTTTGTTGAGACCGAGATTACGCCCTCGGTCTCAACGCTTATTTCAGAAATAGTCATGGATCATCTTCGGCCTCGCCGACATATCGGTATTCGCCCGGACCAGAATGTTCCCACTCGGGCCTATTTCTAATCCGGGCGTATACTCCGGCGGCTACTCTAGAAACCACGGTTCCCTCGGGTAAGCCCGCTTCGATGAGTACCCTGGCTGCGGGTGTAACCCTGAGGATGCCGTTGTTAAGGGATGCCATTCTGACTAATGCGCTTCGCACTGTCTTACAGTCGGCAATGGCTTCCACGCTGCATGCCCAATCGCTGCTCGGACCGGGCTCCCGTGGTGCATTGATACGGCGAAGTGTCTCCTCGGCGCTCCGGAGTTGAGCACGGGCCATCCTCGTTTCAGTCTCCAGTTCTGCTATTCTGTCGCGGAGACTGGCGACGTACTCCCTCAACTGGGTCTCGATAAGGTTGGTTCCCTCAGTCATCTCTCGCTAATCCTCCGTGCAGATGGTCTGCGCAGAACGATTATTACATACCCTGGCCAGAATTGCAAACGTTTTGGTGAGATTGATCGAAATCGTGAAGAACCCCCGGCGGCTGGCCGGGGGCAAGAGCGGTTGGGATGATCTCAGGCCCAGTCCTTATCACAAGCGACCTGGGATGTACAATACATTAAGTCGGGAAGGGGAACGGCGTCCTGCCTCTTATGGAACGGGCTTTGGGAACGGGGCCGTAGACCGAGTCAGTGGTTGGTGCTACCATTTCTGCAGCCGGGGAAGCTGTCAGCAGCAGCTACCCCTGCTTAATTGAGCGAACCAAAACTAGGAGAGTATCTACAATGAAACTGGTCCTCTATAACGATTATCAACTGGGCGTAATTCAGAACGGCAACGTGGTGGACGCCATGGCCGCAGTGGAAGGCTTGAGCTTCCGCCGTCCCCACGACCTGATTGACGAGGTCATCACCAACTGGGACGATGTTCGCCCTAAAATTGAGGCCGCCATCGCCGGCCAGGGCGGCGTGGCTATTGACAGTGTGCGGCTGCGGGCGCCGGTGCCCAAGCCAACCAAGCTCATCTGCGCCGCCGTCAATTACCTGGAGTACGGCCAGCGCCAGGCCGCCAGGCTGGACGCCTTCCTCAAGTCCCCCACCGCCATCATCGGCAACGGCGACACCTGCGTGCTGCCCCCGGCGCCGGCCTCCATATTCCACCACGAGCCCGAGCTGGCCTTCGTCATCGGCAAGACGGCCACCAACGTGACCCAGGAAGAGGCGCTGGACTATGTCTTCGGCTATACCAACTTCCTGGATATGTCGGCGCGGGGCATTCCCGGGGCGCTGGGCAACAGCTTTTTCCTGGGCAAGTGCTGGGACACCTTCGCCCCCATGGGCCCGGCCCTGGTGACCGCGGATGAAATTCCCGACCCGCAGAACCTGCAGGTGCGCCTTTGGAACAACGACGAACCCCGGCATAACTTCCCCACCAGCGACATGGCCCACCCCATCCGGGAGCTTATTTCCGAGTTTTCCAAGGTAACCACCCTGGAACCCGGAGACGTGGTGGCCACGGGGGTCAACCACCAGGAAATCGGGCCGGTGCAGGACGGCGACACCATCCGGATGGAAATTGCGGAGCTGGGCCCGTCACTGGTAATCCACATCAGCGACGCCGAGGGCCGCGAATGGCCGAGGGGCATAGACCGGGAGTTTGGCGCTATGGTGATCGCCGGCGCCCCGGCCAACCCCTAGTCCTGCTCCTTCCGAAAGTCAAACATGGATGGACAGGGCGAACGGGACAGGTGGAAAATGTCCTGCAAGCCCTGTCCATCTCTTTGGAGCGACAATATGGCTAAGAAAATACTGAACCGAGACGAAGTGCTTAACCAACTTCGGAAACACAAGCCGGAGTTGGAGAGGCAGTTTGGCGTAACCAGCATGGCGCTGGTGGGTTCTACGGCTCGGGGTGAGGCCGTGGAAGACAGCGACATAGACCTGCTGATAAATTTTGATCGGCCGGCTACGTTGAAAACGTTCTTTGGTTTGCAGTTCTATGTTGAAGACCTTTTGGAGTGTCGGGTGGATTTGATCACCGAAAAGTTTCTTCCGGTGGACCGGCTCCCCTACTACCAGGATGAGGCGATATATGTCTAGCCCAGCCAGATCAACACGCTCGTGGCAGGCATTGGTCCTGGATATGATTAGCTTTTCTGAGAAGGCTTTGTCCTATGCCCAAGATCTTGGAAAGGATGAATTTCTGGCTTCTCAGCCCAATTATGATGCTACCTTATGGAACATCGTGCTTATCGGTGAAGCGGCTTCAAATGTTCCCGCCACCATAACAGATCCTCACCCTGAGATTTCGTGGCGGGAAATTGTAGGAACTCGGCATCATTTGGTGCATGGCTACTTTAGAATAGATCAGGACATAGTATGGGATATTGTGGGCAATCACCTTCACAACCTTCTTCCTCAGCTCTACGCGTTGGTTGAAACATCGGTGCATGAATCCTCATCGTCCATTTGATCCTCCCGCACCCTCCCCACCAAATCCGCTATACTGTCCCCCATGTACGAATCCCTGACCCAGTTCCTGAAAACCTTCAGCTCCGAATCTCCCTTCCTTTGGGCCCTGCTGGTCATGGCGGTCATCGCCGTGGCGGGGCTGGCTCTGTACGGGTTCTGGGAGATTGTGCTGCGGGGCATCGGGATGGCTTTTGGCGAGGGCAACAGCAGCAGCAGCGGCCACGGCCCGGGGCACGGAGGGCATTAGATAACGCCATGCTGTTCCCCAACGCCGATGTGGTGGTCAATCCCGTCCTGCTGGCGCTGCTGGGTGTTATAGTGGGCACCCTGGGGGGCTTCTTTGGGGTGGGCGGCGGCTTCCTGATCACCGGCGGCCTGATCGTCTTCGGCGTTCCCGAAATCTACGCCATCGGCACCGGTCTCACCCTGATAATGGGCTCGTCAATCATCAATATGCTCAAGCACCGGGGGTTGGGCAACGTGGACTTCAAGCTGGGCATCCCCATGGTGCTGGGGGCCATGCCCGCCGTCTTCATCGCCGAGTCCCTGAACAGGGCCCTGGAAGAAGCAGGCCAGGTGGGCAACGTCATTCCATACATCTACGTGGCAGTGCTGGTGCTCCTGGGCTCCTTCCTGGTTTACGACTACTTCAAGACGCGCCGGCCTGCGGGCCAGGTTGCCAACAGGGGCGAAGCAGTATCCACGGCCGGCCTTACCCAGCGGGTCCAGTCCCTGCGCATTCCGCCCCACAGCATCAAGTTACCCGGGTTGCCCGCCCGGTCTACCTACGTCGCGCTGAACGTATCCGGAATCGAGCGCATTTCCATTTTCGTGCCCATACTGCTGGGGTTCGGCATTGGGTTCTTCGCCGGCCTGCTGGGGGCCGGCGGCGGCTTCATCCTGATGCCGGTGCTGGTGTACGTGGTGGGCATTCCCACCACGGTGGCCATCGGCACCGATCTCTTCCAGGTCATCATCACCGGCTCCTGGGGAACCCTGCTCTATGCCCTGGGCAACAACGTGGACCCCCTGATGGCCCTGATCATCCTGGCCGCGGCTTCGGTGGGATCCCAGATCGGGGCCACCGCCACCCGTTTCGTGGACCCGGGCCGCATCCGCATTCTGTACGGCATAACCGTGCTAAGCGGGGCCCTGGCTATCGGCATGGGCCAGGTGGGCAAAGTGGCGGCGGGACTGGCTTTCCTTGGCCGCATTGATGACTGGGTGCTGCTGGGAGTGCCGGGGTGCATGTGCGTGGTGATAACGGTGTTGATGGTGCGGGAGGTTATAAGCAGGCGGCAGCCAGTGAGTGAGGCGCCATGACCACACTATCCTTCACCTTCCAGGTCCAACACCGCGACGGTGGCGCCCGGGCTGGCCGTTTCACCACTCCCCACGGTTCGGTGGATACCCCCATCTTCATGCCCGTGGCCACCCAGGCCACCATCAAGACCCTGACTCCCCACGAGGTAATGGACCTGGGGGCGCAGATTGTCCTGGGCAACGCCTACCACCTTTACCTGCGGCCCGGGGTGGAGACCGTCCACAGGCTGGGCGGCCTGCACGAATTCATGCGTTGGCCCCGCCCCATTCTCACCGACAGCGGCGGCTTCCAGGCCTTCAGCATGGGGGCCTTCCGGCGGGTGGACGACGACCATATCCGGTTCCGGTCCCACATTGACGGCAGCGAGCACATCTTCACCCCGGAACTGGCCATCGCCAACCAGCAGGGGCTGGGCGCCGACATCATAATGTGCCTGGACCAGTGCATTGCCTACGGGGCGGAGCGGGCGGAGGTGGAGCGGGCTATGGACCGCACCCACCGCTGGGCGCGGGCCTGTTACGACGCCCATTACGCCAGCCCCGCGCTAACCTACGCCGGGAACGCCCGTCGGCAGGCCCTGTTCGGCATTGTGCAGGGCGGCACGTTCCCCGACCTGCGGCAACGGTCTGCGGAGTTCATCGCGTCCATCCCCTTTCCCGGCTACGCCATTGGCGGGTTGGCGGTGGGCGAGTCCAAGGCCCAGATGTACGAGATAACCCAGCAGGTAACTGAACTGCTCCCCGGCGACAAGCCCCGTTACCTGATGGGCGTGGGGTCGCCGGAAGACCTGGTTGAAGGTGTTTCCCAGGGGGTGGACATGTTCGATTGCGTGCTGCCCACCCGGGTGGCCCGCAACGGGGCACTGTTCACCCGCGCCGGCCGGGTCAACATCGCTAACCGGCGGTTTGCCGAGCAGGACGCCCCATTGGAGGAGGACTGCGCCTGCTACGCCTGCAGCAACTTCACCGCCGCCTACCTGTGGCACCTGTTCAAGGCCAAAGAAGTACTGGGCCTGCGCCTGGCCAGCGTCCACAACCTGCACTTCATCCTGCGGCTGATGGCGGGCATGCGCCGGGCCGTACAGGAAGACCGCTTCGAGTCTTTCAGGCGGGAGTTCCACGACACCTACCGCCCCACCGACGAGGCCACCCGCCAGCGCCAGAAGGAGAAATGGCTGGCGGCCAGGGGCGCGTGACTATTATCCACAAATGGACAGGAATGCTCACCAGTGGAATGATGCCATCGGGCCAGGCGACTCGCGATTTTGAGAACCCATCCTTTGACAGATGCGCTTCTTGCATTATTGCCATTCATTAGTGAACATTAGTGTTCATTCGTGGATAAACAGGAGACAAGAATGATCCGCAGCTACCGGGGCATGACCCCCAAGATTCACCCCACCGCCTGGGTCAGCGAGGCGGCATACGTGGTAGGCGACGTGGAAATCGGCGCCTACTCCAGCGTCTGGCCCGGCACCGTCATCCGCGCCGACACCATCAAGATCACCATTGGCGAACACGTCAACATCCAGGACAACTGCGTCTTACATGCGGACAGCGATGCCACCTACGAGGACTACGTTACCCTGGGTCATGGGGTCATCAGCCACGCCAAGCACATCAAGACTCACTGTCTCATCGGCAACGGCGCCACCCTTAACGACGGCGTAATCCTGGGGGAAAACTCGGTCATTGCCAGCGGTTCCGTGGTGCTGGAACGGCAGGAGTTCGGCCCCAACTCCTTTGTCCTGGGCGTGCCGGCATCGGCTCGGGAGGCCCCCACCAACGAACGTCACCAGGCCATGATTCGCCGCACCGCCGAAAGCTACGCCCGCAAGGCCCAACTGTTCAAGGAAGAAGGGCTGGGCGGCGTGGAGGTAGAGGGCGAGGAGGCGTAAACCGCCCCTGGATTCGTCCCTGTAATCCCTCGACCCGCACCGGCATCCGGCCCTGGTGTTCGCAACTCCAATAGAAGGACGGCAAGTTCTGAAAATACTGCTTACCAACGACGATGGAATTCACGCACCCGGCCTTTGGGCGGCGGCCCAGGCCCTTTCCCAGGTGGGCGAAGTCTGCGTGGTGGCCCCGGACCGGGAGCAGAGCGGCGTGGGAGCTTCCCTGACCCTGCATGCCCCGGTGGTGGCCCGGTCCCTGGAGATTCCCGCCCTGGAGCGGTTGAGCGCCGCCGCCAACGAGGAGGCCGCTTCCCCCGACGAACCCCAGGCGGAGATACGCCACCGGGTTACCGCCTTCTCTGTGGAGGGCACCCCCGGTGACAGCTGCATCCTGGCCCTGGAGAAGCTGGTGGGGTCGGTGGACCTGGTGGTCTCCGGAATCAACCGGGGGTCCAACCTGGGCTGGGACGTCATGGTCTCCGGCACCGTGGGCGCGGCCTTCCAGGGGTACTTCCGTGGCTACCCCACCATCGCCATATCGGTGGGATCGGTGCAGAATCCCCGCTTTGATGGCGCCGCCTCCCTGCTGCGGCTCATGGCCCTCAAGCTGTCCCAGGAAGACAACCCAAACGGCAGGCGCGACCCCTTTCTGCTTAACATCAACGTGCCCAGCCTGGCCCCGGACCAAATTACCGGGCTGGAAATTACCCGTCCCGGGGGCCGCTCCTACGGCGAGTCGGTGCGGGAAGAGGGCACGGGCCACCAGAAGCGGTACTGGATAGCTCGCAACCGCCCGGTAATGGCCGACAACGGCGAGGGCACCGACATGAACGCCGCCAAGAACAACCGCATCTCCATAACCCCCCTGCACCTGAACCTGTCCCACCAGGAAATGCTGCCCCGGGTAGAGTCGCTGCTGGCCGGGGTGCCGGAGGCGTTGCTGGGGAAGGGCGGGTGATAGAATGGTACAGGTCAATTACGACGCTAATTCAGACGTCCTTTCGATCATCCTAGCCCCCAAGAAGGTAAAAGAATCTGCAGAGATTCTTCCTGACGTGATCGCCGACTTTGACGATGACGGCCGGGTGGTGGCCTTTGAGATTCTGGATGCCAGCAAGGTGATTGACCCGGAGACGGTTGAGCAGGATTTCAGTGAAAGCAGCGACTAATCACGAATTGTTGAGACAAGCAGCAAATAGTCGGCGGTGGAAGCCATGAAGAGTTACGTGTTCAAGGTGGAACTGGAACCAGATGAGGATGGGTGGCACGTCTTTTACGGTCCCTGGCGAAAGATTGGCGCTTCGACCTGGGGCAAGACCAGGGAAGAGGCCATGAAGAACATCCAGGAAGTCCTGGAGATGATAATCGAAGAATTACAGGAAGAGGGGAAGCCGATAGTTGAAACCGAATTCATGACTGTTTCGGAGGATAACCTGGTGTCGATCAGCCTGTAATGGACATAGACTTTAGCCTTCTCCGAACACTTACTGCCAGAAGACTAATTCAAGCACTTCATAGAGATGGATTCTCTCTTGTCCGTCAGCGCGGAAGCCATCGTCGCTACGAACATCCCGATGGACGCAAGGTCACAGTTCCTTTCCACCGACCGGGCCAAACATTCCGCAGAGCCACACTACGGGACATTATGGAACTTAAGGCAGAGTGGACGTCGGACGACCTGCGCCGGTTGGGATTGCTGTAAGAAGCATTGTAGGCTAGGAGTTCCACACCAAATCAGCAGCGACTTCTCTGGTGTGGAACTCAGAGGCAACCTCCGACTGGCCCCTAGAATGAAGCTCCCTGAGCCTTCTTTACTATGTAATTTATCGCCTGCATAACAATTGGATTGCTAGCCAGAACAGTTCCGTTTGCGGTAACCATACCTGACTCCGTCAAAAGGTTGCCCGCGATATTCTTCCGGTCTAGAGATGCGCTTGATAAGAACTTCGTGAGCAGGGAGTCGTCTAGGTTCTTGTCCCGCCACTCAAACAAACAACCTGCCATAACTCTGATTACAGTAGAGTTATAAGCAAAGGTTTGCGGACGAAGTCGCGGAATCTCTTCGTTATCAAGGTCTCCGGTCAACAGGTCGTTGAATTCAGATCTAGCTGCCGGCAAGAAATCATCAGCCCAAGCCAAACACCGATCATAAAGTGACTCGAGGTCTTGCATCAGCTCTTCATTACGATCCTTACTAACCCGGCTCTTGTAACCAAACTCCAGAGTTTTCAGTGTCTTTGCCAGTTGGTTTATTGAGACCAGGCATTGGCTATTTCCCTGAACCGTGGTTCTTTCCTTTTCCACTCTACCACCAAAGAGGTCACTGTTATCTGCTAGCCAAACGGCCGCCAAGTTGAAAGCCTCTCTCTTGTCGAAAAGAGTGACGGTGTTTGACTCTATGGGTTTGGTCTTTGATGCGTCTGCAAACATTTGTCTCAGCGCTTTGGTATCCTGTTCCGCGTATAAAACAATAGGAACCGAAGAGTTTTGGAGAGAGGCGAGTTGGTCTGAAGCTCCAGTGGCGCCATCCAACTCCTCTAATACGTCTGCTATTGCTCGCCGGCGATGTTGACCGTCGAAGATTCTGAGAGTATTGATTCGATTTGTACGAATACGCAATTCTCCAAAATTGCCAACATCATGCCCATCCTCGTCTTTGCCTGAGGTGAACTCCAAAGCATCTGGCGCTACGCCCAACAGCATCGAACCCAGGAGCCAATCGGATCTGTCGGATAGATAGGATTGAATATTCCTCGCGTGGCTGGGAGTGAGGCGACGATTAGCTTCTTTAACGATGTCCTCGTCGACGCGTTGGGGCAATAGCCCGTCTAGAGTTGGCAAGTCTAGTACGAAAGTATACACGTCCCTCGGTCCCTGCCTGAAACGGTGCGCAGGAGTACGCAGGCTATATTGATTTGCCATTCCCGGAACACTAAGCACCATATTGTAACCTCAATCACGTATTTAAAAAGAAAATAGCACATTAAATAATATGTTGTCAATCATATTAAATAAAGAGTTAAATGGTAAACCTACATGCACAAGATACATGTGCAAGCTCAGACCAAATGACATACACGCCCCCGCTACCCCCACCCCCCTGTCTATGGCATAATGGCCGCACCTTTGCACACCCCTATCACAGGGAGGCTTTCCGCTTATGGTTGACCTTCAGCATGGCGCGGCCATTGTGGGTATTCACGAGCACGTT